>DOMU01000191.1 GCA_003509305.1 Desulfobulbaceae bacterium
GCCTCGATTCCGGCCCGCCTCAGGCTTTTGCCTGACTGCGCAGGCCGGTCACCGCCGCCGCCGTGAATTCCCGGCATTCCCCGGCGAGGGTTAAGACCAGCCAGCTATCATCCTCACGCCGGGCCGCGACCAGGCAATCGATTTCCATGCCATCGGCCAGCCGCAGCGCGCAGACGCGGTACTGATCGAGGGTATAGACCTCTTTCAACGGTCGCTGCCCGGCCAATTCTTTGAATCGGGCGGTTTCACCTTCCAGCTTTTGCAGCCGCTGGTATTCATCTGGGTCGATGACGGCAATCGACTCCTTCAGCTCGGTCAGTTGCCGTTTCAGATCGGCGATTTTGCCGATGGTCTGCTCGATTTCGTCGCGTTTACCGCTCGGAATGGTGGCGAGAATTTGTTTGTGCAGTTCGAGGTCATGCTCGACCAAATGGATCTTTTGATAAACGGCGTGCAGGCGTGCGCTCATGGTTTATACGATTCCGGCGGGGCGTTTTAGCGCCGTGATAAGGTGAAAATTTCTTCGTACAGGGCAAGATATTTGCCCGCGATCACCGGCAGGGAAAAATCTTCTTTCCGCTGATCGGCAACCTGGGCGAACAACCGCCGGTAACGGTCATAATTCAGATGGACATCGGTGATTTTTGCGTGCAGGCCGGCAAGATCGCACTGAAGTTCCGGCGGCAGAACTTCCGGTATTATGCCAGCCGGTGTCGAAATCAGCACCGGTGCGTAGAACAGGCTTTCCAACAAGACCATGGGGCAACCCTCACGGTGCGAGGAAATCACCACCAAGTGGCTGTCAGCCATCATTTGCGGAATATCCTCACGAAATCCATCCATAAAAACACTGTCTTCCAGATTGAGCGCCCAGATTGCCTTTTCCAGCTTAGCCCTCTCCGGCCCTTCACCGACGATGTGCAGGCGAAAGGGAAAATCGAGATCAGCCACCGCCCTGATCAACTGGTCAAAACCTTTGATGGCGTCAAGGCGTCCGACGGCCAGCAGAGTAAATCGATCCTGAGAATGACCAGGTGCGATGGGATCGGCATTGATCCCGTTGTGGATCACCCGCACTTGAGCGCCATCCTGCGGCCGTATCGACGCCCGCGCCTTATTTGACNNACAAAAGGCAAGCGGTTGAACACACTGCCTTTCCGGTCATTGTGCTTGGTGGCGAGATGAAGAAAGCGCCGGTCGCGGTTGACCAAAGCGACCAGCTCGGTGGCTTTGGCGGCATGGGTATGGACGATGTCGGGATTTCTCACCTTCAGCAGGCGGCGCAGCTCCAACCACAACAAAGGATTGTGGCGAGTCGGATTGCTTTTCAGCTCAATCACCGGCACCCAGCTGGCAAAACGATGGAGGTATTCCGTGCCACGAATCACCAAGGCCGTTACGCGAACCTGGTTGGCCAGGGCGTTAGTTAATTCGACGAAGACTTTTTCGGCGCCGCCATAGTTGGTCGAAGCCATGAACTGAAGGACCTCGATCATGATGGCAGACCTCTCTCAGCCGAAACCGCAAGCGGGAGAAAACATTCCAGGCGTGTGCCGCGCCCCAGCTCGCTACTGACAGCCATTCTGCCACCGTGCTCCTCAATGATCTTCGCCGACAGGGCCAGACCCAGGCCGGTGCCGGTACTCTTAGTCGTAAAATAGGGGTCGAATATTTTCGTCAGGTTTTCCGGGGCAATGCCGCAGCCGGTATCGGCCACCACGAGCTTCGCCTCGCCTCTCTCGACCGTCACCGCAACATTAATTCGCCGGTCACAGTCACTCTTTTCCATCGCCTGCATGGCGTTCATAAGAAGATTCAAAAGAACCTGGCTCAACTTATCCGGATCGACATCGACCACCGCCGCCACCGGGGAAAACTCCAACGCCACCCCCATGGCACCGGCATCCGGGCGAATGAGTTCGAGGGCGTTCCGCGCCGCGTCATTTAAAGAAATCCGCGTCTTTTCCAGTTGCGGCGGTTTGGCGTAGGCCAGAAGGTCGGAGATGGCACGGTTCAACCGCCCAACCTCGGCAATCAACAGATCCGCCGCGCCATCTTGGCGGCATTCTTCCGGAAGTTTTTCCTTCAGAATGAGAGCTAAACCTTTAATCGAACTGAGCGGATTGCGCAACTCGTGGGCGACGCCAGCGGCCATTTTCCCCAGGGCGGCCAGGCGTTCGTGGCGGCGCAGTTCTTGCTCGAGCCGTCCCAGCCGTTCCTGCGAGCCGCGCCAGCCCTGCACGGCAATCAGCGACAGCCAGCCACCGAGGCCAACCAGCAAAAGGCTCACGGTCAGGGCAAAAATCTGCCACATCTGCTGGCGGACGGCGGCGTTAAAACGCTCCNNTTTAAATTCCGCAAGTCCTCCCGCCAGGCCGCCCAGCGTGGTGATAGCATATGATCACCGCCCATGCCCGCGCCCTCCATATACCGGCGGCGGTGGAAACCAAACTGCCGTGGCGGTGGCTCATTGCCGGCGTTGTTGCCGGCAAAAGGCAAGCGCGACCCGGCATGGTAACGCAGGGCAACTAAGAAAAAGCCGGAACGCCGTCCGGATTCTTCCCGCTGAAAGGCGATCCGCCCTGGTTGCAGACTGGCAAGGAATTGCCGCTCGTCCTCGTTCAGTTCTTCCGGCTGGCCGTTTGGCTGGCCGCCCGCTTCACTGCCACCGGCAAGAATCCGGCCATGGCCATCAACGAGATAAATGGCCCGCACATCCTCATCTCCCTGAAGCTGGTCGATGGCCTGAGCCATCCGCTCGACGAATCGCAGCGGCACCGGATTGGTGGCGCCAGCGTTTTCTTCGAGTGACGCCCGCAGCGAAACCCGGAAACCGGTATGCACCGCCTCGATTAACCCGCGTCCCTTTTGCTCGAGCGCCTCGTCGCGCAGGCGCAGCTCGCGGCGGTAGTTGCTGACGGCAAAAACGGCGAGGATGAGCACCAGGATCAAGCAGGCGGCGGCCATCAGCCAAGGGCTGATCGAGGCCAGGCGGTTCGGCGATTTCACGTTTTTTTCCACACAAACTTCCTCTGGAAGAGTTACGCTGGCACCGCGATGCGGCGGACGCAAGTAATTCCATCTCTATTTCGATGTGAGACAGGAACCTGGCATCTGTTCCCTGCTACCCGCCCCCTTGATCGAAAACCGCCCGCACCGCTTCCTGATAGCGATCAAGGCGATGCGCCCTGACGATGGTTTTTACCAGCTTTTCCCGCCCCGGAAACGAGGCGATGAAGTAGAGCCAGAATTGCTTCATCTTACCAAGCAGATGGCCGGGGCCAGAGAGTTTTTCCGCATAGGCGGCGAAGAGTTCATCATGATAGGCGGCCAGACGCGCTGGCGATTCCGTCATCGGTTTACCCGCGACAATTTCTTCAGCCAGCGCCGGCCGGGCGACAGCGCCCCGGCCAATCATCCAGCCGCTGACCCGGGGAAAGCGGGCGGCGAGCCGCTGGAAATCATCGAGATGAACAATATCACCATTGTAAACGACAGGGTGATGGCTGGCCGCCAAAACCTCGGCGAAACCGCCGAGGTCGGGTTGACCGTTGAACATCTGGACGCCAAGGCGCGGATGGATGATCAGTTCTTCCAGCGGATAGCCGTTCAGGCACGGCAGCAGGGCGAGAATTTCCTGGCGATCACGCATCCCCAGCCGCGTTTTCAACGACAGGCGGCAGACCAGGCGCGGCAGTACCGCATCGAGCAAGGCGCAAATATCATCGGGCTTGGCCAGCATGGCGGCGCCGCGCCCCTTGTGCGTGACCATCGGCGCCGGGCAGCCGAGGTTCCAGTTGAGGCGCTCATAACCCAAATCCTCCAGACGCCTAGCCATAGCCAGGAAAGATTCGGCATGGTTATCAAGCAATTGCGGCACCACCGGCAGCGGGTGGTTGTCTTCGGGCAAGAGGTCGGCCAGCGGCGCCAGCTTTTTGCCGGTNNGGTTTTTGTGGATTTATAAACGGCGCCACCGCCTCGTGAAAACCGGGAAAATGCCTGGCGATGGCGGAACGGAACGGCCAGTCGGTGATGCCGCGCAAGGGCGCAAGAATCAGGCGGGGAATCATAAATGGCGCCATGGTCAGAAAATACCGAAATCGATGCCGGCGGCTAGTGTCTGCCCCAACTCTTCCAGGCGCGCCAGATCCTCTTCCGTCGGCACGCCGACAATGCGCACGGGTTCCAGCGCCTGANNCCGCCATTTGTATCCAGTGGCCAGGCGCTCGATCTGGGTGATAGCGCCACGTCCGTCGTTGCCGGCACAGACGAAAACGACATAGGGCAGGCCGATGGTACGCTCCTGGGCAATCGGAAAAGTACGGTCGAAGAAGTCTTTGATCATGCCGGCCATGGTGCCAAAATACTCCGGCGAGCCGATGGCTATCGCCTGGCAGTGCAAGAGATCGTCGATGCTGGCTTCTCCGGCTTTTTTGCAGATGATTTCCACCGCCGTTTCCTTCTTCGCCCCAGCGGCGAAGCGGTCGGCCACTTTTGTCATGGTGCCGCCTTGCGAATGGTGGATGATAAGAATATGCTTGCGAGCTGCTTTTGCGGTCATGGTTTGTCCTCAGCAGGTTGGCCTTTTTCCTGGTTCAATAGCATGTTCGTAAAGAAAAACCGATGAATTCCTTTTTACTGGTTCCGCCCGCCACATTGCGGCTGGCTCTGACCGCCATGGCCGGGCGCTGTCCGGATGTCTGGCTGGTCGGCGGCGCGGTGCGGGATCTGCTTTTGGGCCGCGCCAGCGCCGACTTCGATCTGACCGTGGCGGGCAGTGGCAAAGCCTTCGCCGAGGAATTACGTGGGCAGCTTGGCGAAGGCAGCCTGGTGCAACTCGGTGATAACGACGAAGACGCCATCCGCCTGGTCTGGCGCGGCTTCGATATCGATATCGCCTCGCTGCGTGGCGGTGCGCAAAGCATCGAAGAGGATTTGCGTCTGCGCGACTATACCATTGGCGCCATGGCCTTGCCGCTTTTGCCGCTGCTGCGGAACGAGGCGGTCGCCGTCATTGATCCGCTGGGTGGCCGGATCGATCTCGAACATCGTATCCTGCGCGTCTGTCCGGACGCTTTTGCCGCCGATCCGCTGCGGATGCTGCGCGGCTACCGTCTGGCCGGGCAACTCACAATGACGATGACAGCGGATACACGCCAGGCGATCGTTGCCGAGGCCGCGGCCATTACCACGGTAGCAGCGGAACGAATTTGTCATGAACTGGACATCCTGCTTGACCAGCCGCGTGGTGGCGAACAATTTCCTGTCATGTGGGATGACGGCCTGTTGCCCCACATTTTGCCAGAGCTTGCCAAAGGAGATGGCGTCAGCCAGCCGGATTTTCACCATCTTGACGTGTTGCGCCACAATTTGCAGGCGCTGCTGGAAGTGGAGAAACTGCTCTCAGGAGAAATCGCCCCGCTGCCGGAGGCGGTGGCGGCGCTGGCCGGGGAACCCCGTCGCCACCGCCTGTTGAAGTACGCGGCTTTGCTGCACGATGTCGGCAAACCGCAGGTCACAGGTATGAAAAATGACCGCGTCACCTTTCATGGTCACGACGCCGCTGGCGGTAAAGCGTTTCTTGACATCGCCGCCCGTTTACGCTGGAGCGGCCAGGACGCCAAATCGGTGGCGGCGCTCATTGCCATGCACATGCGCCCCTTTCACCTGTGCAACTCCCGGCGGGCCGGCAAACTGACCGATAAGGCCATCCTCCGCCTGTGCCGCGATGCCGGCGAGATGCTGCCAGAGTTATTTCTTCTGGCCATGGCCGATAGCCTGGCCAGCCATGGCCGCCTGAAACCACCGGAAATGGAGCAAGAGGTGGCTGAACTCTACCGGCTGACGATGACGATGTATGAACGGCGTTTTCGTCCGGTGCTGGCGGCGCCGCGCCTGGTGAGCGGCCAGGATTTGATCGAAATCTTTGGTCTGGCGCCAGGGCCATTCTTTGCCAAACTGCTGCGCCAGATCGAAGACGCGCGTCTTGAAGGGCGCGTCACCAGCCGCGAAGAGGCCCTGGCCCTCATCGCCCGGATGACGGAAAACCGATGAATACCGCCATGGGGAATTTATGAAAATGACCGGCACCCTTTATATCGTCGCCACACCGATTGGCAATCTCGAAGACCTGACTTTCCGAGCGGCGCGGATTTTGGCCGAAGTCAACGTTATCGCCGCCGAAGATACCCGGCATAGCCGCAACCTCCTCCGCCACTACGGTATTTCGACGCCGCTCATCAGCTACTACCGTGAGCGGGAAAACAGCCGCGCCAAAGAACTTGTGGCCCGTTTACTGGCTGGAGAAAGTATTGCTATCGTCAGCGATGCCGGGACCCCGGGCATCGCCGATCCTGGGGCGGCGCTGGTGCGCAAGGCACGGGCAGCGGGGATTGCCGTTGTTCCCATCCCCGGCGCTTCGGCGCTGACCGCCGCCGTCTCGGTCGCCGGGTTTACCAGTAGTGAATTTCTTTTTCTGGGCTTCCCACCGGCCAAAAGCGGCAGCCGGCGCAAGTGGTTGGAAACGCTGACCATCTATCCCTGGCCGTTAGTGATGTACGAATCGCCGCGCCGCGTGGCTGACCTCTTGACCGATATGCTGAAACTCTGGGGCGACCGGCCCGCCATGCTGGCGCGGGAACTGACGAAAACTTTTGAGGAAACGGCGCAATCGACGCTGAGTAGCCTGCTTGGCCACGACATCACTTTGGCCCAGCGCGGTGAATATGTGGTCATCGTCTGGCCGATGGTGGCCCCGGACAAAGGCGGCGATGATGTCGATGGACTGTTGCGCTGGTATCGCGACCAGGGCGAAGTCTCGCTGAAAGACGCCTGCCACCGCCTGGCCGCCGACCTGAACCTGCCCCGCACGGAAATCTATCAGCGGGCGCTGACCATCTGGCGGGAAAAAGATGACTTGTGAAGTTTTATTCGATTTTTCATTTCAGGATGCACCGATCCTTTTTCCGGTTTTTTGTCTCTCCCCCTGCCGGCTGCGCCGACATCCCCTCTGAGCGGGGGACTGGTTAAATGTCGCCGGAAGGAATCAGGAGGGAAAACCGAAATAGAAATTGAATTACGCTGTGCTTTCACCAGGAAAATATCTGTCGCAGGCAGGCCCGCAGGTGACAAATGCTACGAATCATTTTTCCGGCAAGCGAAGACTTGCAGCTTCCCTTGGAAAATATCCCCGGTCGGCCATGCATCCGCGCCAAGAATCTTCTGGAAGGTCAGGCCCGCAGATTGAAGCATGTCTCTGTATTCCGCGAGTGTGTAGGCCTGCATAAAAGAAGCGTATTGGCACACGTTCGCGCTGGCGGCATCAACAATGAAATACCGGGAGAGCGCAGTCGCCTCGGATGCGTTCCAGCTATTCTCCTGCAAGCACAGATGCGGCTTGTCGGAAAACAATCCACCAGCCTGCCGCTGCCACGAAGAGGCGGTTTCGCCGCTGGCACGGACCGCTTCATATGTATGCGCCTCCAGGATAAGCAGGCCGTCTTCAGCCAGCATCCCGGCGCAATTCTTTACAATGCCCACGGCATCCTGCCTGGTAAACACATTAATTTCTCCGAAGGTCATCAGGATACAGTCGAAGGCTTGTTCATTCTCGTAGTTCCGAATATCGCACAAGGCATATTCAATCTCCAGGCCGCTGTCAGCAGCCTGTTTCCTGGCATAGGCAATAGACGCCGGCGAGAAATCAACGCCGACGCAATGATGGCCCAGTTCAGCCAGGGTTTGTGTGTACAATCCGGGGCCACAACCCATATCCAGAACACGCGAAGGCTGTTGCCGGAGCTGACCGGCGACCCAAGCCGTATGTCTGGCGATGGTATCCTTGCGCCTGCTGGCCCAGTCGTGATCTTGGGACAGGTGGTTTTCCAGCATTCTGCGGCTAAAATCCGGGTCATCCCAAGGAATTTTGGAGCCTTGTTCGTATTTTTCGCTTTGTCCATCCGACAAGATCAATTCAAGAAGATTCATTCGGTAACCCCATGTTGCTGCCGCGGGAATGCCATGAAGAGGCGTTTGCTTTTTGGGGCGGGGTTCCCCACGAGATTCTCTATGACAATATGAAGACGGTGGGCATGGAGTATCATACCTGTCAAATTTCGACGAGCACCTCTGCCCAGCTTTCTGGCAAACGCTGAGGCAACAACAATCCGACCCAGATCAGCCCCAATTTAGGCCTGCGGCGTTAATGGCCGCCAAGCCGTTTTACGCACGCGCGCTCCGTCCAAATTTTCCGGCATCAGTGCGAAAATTTTCGCCACCGCTTCAAGCGGCTTCACACCAGATTCACCGCCGTGGTAATTCAAGCTGAGCAAAACATTTTGCCCATCAACGGCACAAGCGGCGACTAAGGGCCGGATGTCCACCTGCCGTATCTTGCCTTTGCGTTCGCGGGCAACCGGCCAGTTCATCGCGGCAATAAATTTTGCGAGGGATTCGCCGCTGTTGACAGGCAGCGAAAGGCCGGCGATTTCATAATCGCAGGCGATATCCTGCGGCACGCGACCGCTGTGACTGACCAGGGATGTCACGGTCATACCGAGGGGCAAGGCCGCGTTCAAACGGGCCAGGGCCGCACTGGCATCGCTGATTTTTTCCGGCGAATCGACAAGAAAATACTCGCACTCGCTTTCTGTGCCCACCGGCAAAGCCGGCGAGAACGACACCTTTGGCGACGGATTGAAGCCTTCGGAAAAGTTGGTGGCAATCCCGGCGCGGCGCAGCGAGCGAAAGATGATCTGCAAAAAGTCGAGATGGCCAAGGAGAGCGATGGAGCCGAGACGGCGGTAGCTGATCAGGTATTTGTGATGCCCATGCGTCACCTGGTTTCTCACTGGAGGCCGCTTGGACTGATTGACCGTCGCTTGCCCGACCTCAACCTTTGGCACCGGCAGAGATTTTCCCGCCGCCGCCTCTTTATCACGGACGACAGGTTGGAGTGTTTTGAAATCGCAGACGCCGCATCCTTGGCAGTCATGATAGCGGCAGTCGGGAGTATAGATTTCCGCCTGACTTTTTCGCCACTCTCCAAGCAAAAACTTTTGCGTTACGCCGCAGTCAAGGTGTGACCAGGGCAGAACCTCGTCCAGGCGGCGCGGGCGCAGATAATCTTCCGGCTCTATGCCGCATAGCGCCGCCGCTTCTCGCCAGGTAGCGAGCCGCAGATGCTCGGACCAGCCATCAAGCCGCGCCCCGAGCCGCCAGGCGGTTTCAATCAGACTGGCCAGTTTACGGTCGCCGCGTGAGAAAACCCCTTCGAGAAAACTCTGCTCCGGAATCTGCCATTTGATGGTCACGCCTTTTGGTAGATGCTGGCGCAGAAAAGAAATACGTTCGCGCCCTTCGTCTATACCTAACTGCCCCTGCCATTGGAAGGCGGTGTGCGGCTTCGGCACGAAGATGCCGACGCTGGCCGACACGTTTTTCCTGCCGCCACCACCCAGGCCGCTGACAGAGCGGATTTTACGGCAAAGGTCGATGATCGCCTGGATGTCTTCCGCGGTTTCACCCGGCAGGCCAATCATAAAATAGAGTTTAACGCCCTGCCAGCCGAGGGCGAACGCCGCCTGACATGTGGCCAGCAGGTCCTCCTCACTGATGCCCTTGTTGATAACCCGCCGCAACCGCTCGCTGCCCGCTTCCGGCGCCAGCGTAAAGCCGGTTTTGCGCACGCGGCGGATCTGCTCCATAATTTCCGGAGTTAGGGTACCGACCCGCATCGACGGCAGCGACACGCTGACGAAGCTGTCGACGAAGCGGTCAATCAGTTGCGGAAACAGTTGTGGCAGGCAGGAATAATCACCGGTCGATAGCGACAGGAGCGCCAGTTCCTCGAAGCCGGAATGGGCAATGCCCTGTTCGGCCAGCGCCATGATCTGTTCGACGCTGCGTTCCCGCACTGGCCGATAGGTGATGCCAGCCTGGCAGAAACGGCAGCCGCGCGTGCAGCCACGGGCGATTTCAATACCAAGCCGGTCGTGGACGATTTTTGTATTTGGCACTAAAGGTTTCAGCAGATGACGGCAGTCGTCGAGGTTTGGCAGGATGCGGCGGCGTGGCGAGGCAATGGTCTCATCAACTGGGCGAAGGCCATTACCGGTATCGACAAACAGCGACGGCACATACATGCCGGGAATGGCCGCCATCCGCCGCAGCAGTTCCGCCTTGGGTTGGGGCGATTTTTTATTTTCCGCCACAAGCCGCAGAATGTCGCGTATCGCTTCTTCGCCGTCACCGAGCAGGATGGCGTCAAAAAAAGCGGCCACTGGCTCAGGGTTGCAGGCACCGGCGCCGCCACCGAGGATAAGCGGCCATGATTCATCACGCTCGGCGGCGTACAGGGGAATGGCCGCGAGATCAAGGACTGTCAGGATATTGGTGAAACACAGCTCGTAAGGCAAGGTGATGCCAAGAAAATCAAAGTCGGCCAATGGCCGCCCCGATTCGAGCGACGGCAGTGGCTCACCCATCCGCCGCAACAGCGCTTCGACATCCTTGTCCGGACAATAGCAGCGTTCAGCCAAAGCGTTTTTTTCGGCATTGATGATGTGATAGAGGATGTGCAGCCCCTGATGTGACATGCCGATTTCATACAGGTCGGGAAAGACCAGCACCCCGTGGATGGCGGTTTCCAGCCAGTCTTTGTGGACACTGTTGAATTCACTACCCAGGTAACGGCCAGGTCGTTCGGCCCGGCGCGAGAAGGATTTTTCGTTCATGACAGCCTGTGAAAAAGGAAGAGGAAATGCTCCATGGGCGCTTTCTTTACTGAAATTGCTTTGACTTTTCAAGCGGCGATACGGTATGCAATCTGGTATTCATGTCGTTTTGCAACTGACCGGGACGAAGGGGCGATTCTTTACCATTTCTTTACTTTCTCAGCTCGATATGCAGATATTTACGCGAACATTACCCGCATTGTTTATTGCCCTGCTGTTGTTGTCCTTCCACCCTGCGAGCGCCCTTGCCGCCGTGCTGGAGCGGGTGACGAAGAATATCGAGGATGGCCAGGATGCGTTCAGCCTCCTGTTCGAGGGGCGTAGCAAGCCGAAAATATTTTCCATTGGTGGCGATTCGCCGCGCCTGGTCTTTGATTTTCCCGGCGCCCGCTATCCGGGCCCACAAAAAATTGCTGCCGATGGCGCGGTGGTGAAAGCGGTTCGCATTGCCACTCATCAGAATCCGTTGAAAACCAGGGTGGTCTTCGATCTGATACCTGGCCGCGCTATCGACTATAAACAAGAATTCCTCGAAGACAGCCAGACGCTGCGAATCAGTTTCTCGAACAAAGGCGAAAAGCCAGCAGCTTCCTCGCCGGCACCGGTGCAAGAAACGGCGCCGCCAGCCGTTCCGGCAAAAGCCACCGAAACCGCGTCTCCTTTCGCTGGCCCACTGTTGGCCGCAAAATCGTCGAGCAAAACTACTCGCCCGACGGTGCCGGAGGATGCCTCCTCGTCACCAGCGGCGGCGCGGCTGTTTGCTTATTCCCTGGTCACTCAGCCAACGGGCGGCGATGTGCTGCGCCTGCAACTGGACAGCTACGCCAGCCCGAAAATCACCGCCCACGAAGGCGAGAAACCGCAGATAGTCTGCTTTTTTCCGCGGATGCGTTTGGCTGTGCCAAAGGAACTGAATCGGCCACTGTCCGGGAAATTTATCCAGAAAGTGGCGGTGTCAGAGCAGAAAAAGCCAGCGGGTATACAAATAGTGATCAATCTGGAGGGCGGTCACGATTATGACATCCGGCAGGTCTTTGTCAAAGACGAGTCCATTTTTGAATTGATTGTCAACGTCTTTAATTACTGATCACGGCAGAAAGAATTCCTGAAAATGTTCCGGTTTCTTCAGCTGGAATAAATCTTCGGGACATTCGGCGGGTGTCCCCAGACCGGAAAATACCATTTCGATAATACCACCGCCGTCCAGGCCGCTGACGACGATTTTTTCCGGCTGTGGGCAAGGGCCATCCACCCGCCAGTTGCCGTAATCGAAACGGGCGATTGTTTTGCCACCCGCCTCACTGATGACGCGAGCGATGATCTGGCGCTTTCCGGCATCGACCAGGATGTGCTCTTGAACTCCATTTTGCCTGATCCCCCGCGGCGGCCAGGTAAACCACAAGCCGCGGTTGTCACGGTCGGGCCGCACCTCGGCTTCTTCGGCCCTGACCCCGCCGACACCGCCAGTCAGCCAGCTTTCCCAGTCACCCATGGCCAGCGCCAACGGCAAATTGTTATGGACCAGGTAGGAAAAGACCTGGCCATGCAGATAGGTTTTTTGCGGTATCGAGAGTTGCTGAAAGCGCACCCCGTCGCTGACCGCCACGAACACCGGCTGACCAAACGGATTGCTGCTGACAAATTTTATCCAGGATGGCTGCCTGAAGAGCAGATAGCCGCTGACCGCCGTGTTTTTTAAGGGGCTTTTCAGGGTCAGATTGACATCCACATCACGGCAGAGCGGACAATTTTTATCCGCCGCAACCATCGCCGTCAAGAGTTGCCGTCCGGAAGCGTTGGCGGCTTCGTCCTGAAACACGTCGCCCCAGTCAGGCCGGGCGCAGGCGGCCAGTGTCATGACACAAAGCGCGAGAATGGCCAGTGGCGCGAAACGGCGGAAGCTACCGCGCCGGGGCTGGACTCTTTTTTTGCTGGTCGATTTTTTCTTGCAGCAGACGGCGTTTTTTCGGGTCATAGCTGTAGCGCAGGGCGTTTTCGTAAGAAAGGATGGCTTGATCAAGCACATGCAGGGAAAGGTAGACATCACCTAAATGCCCATGAATATCCGGATCTTCCGGTTCCAGTTCCAGCGCCTTCAGCAACTCGTCCCGCGCCTTTTCTTTCTGCCCCAGCCGGAAATATATCCAGCCGAGACTGTCATGGATGAAACCGCTGTTCGGCTTGATCGCCGCCGCCCGCTGAATGTAGATCAGCGCTTTGTCGAGATTGATATTCTGGTCGGCCCAGGTGTAACCGATGAAGTTCAGCGCTTCCGGGTTGTCGGGATGGAGTTGCAGTACCTTTTCCATACTTTGCAGCGCTTCGAGCGGTTTACCGGTTTTTTCCAGCAGCAGCGCGTGTTCAAAGAGTATCTGTTCGTTGGCGGGGTACAGACGGATACCGGAATCAAGCACTTCCATGGCGGCGATATTCTTGTTCTGTTCCTGATACAGCGACGACAGCAAAGCGAAAAAGAGCGGCTGCCGTAATTCCGGATCGGAGATATTTTTCATCAGCAGGCTGACACTCTGACCGTTTTCCCCCATTTCCCGCAGAATGCGTACCTGAAGGTACACGGCCTCCGGATAGGCGTCGCTGCGTCCCGAAATGCCACGCAGATAAGAAAGCGCCTTCTTGAAGTCGCTATCCTGATAGGCGATTAACGCCAGCAGATAGCGCGCTTCCATACCTTCCGCGTCCTGCCGGTGTCTTTCCAGAAGCCTCTTGGCTTCGGCGGTATGGCCAAGGCGCAACAGCAACTTGCTGACCGAGGTATCGAGCTGCGCAGGGTGTTTGCTTTCCTTTTGCAAGGTTAAAAGTTCATTCAGGGCGCGCTGATCCTCGCCCATGCTCATCAGCGTCTGCACGCGGCCCAAGCGGGCGCGTTTATTGTCAGGTTCACGTTTCAGGATACTGTCATAGAGCCGCATCGCTTCGCCGTATTTCTCCTGGTCAGCGTAGAAATCCACCATCTCATAGACCAGATCGGCGGACCAGTTCAGGGCCAGCGCTTTTTCGTAGGCGGCGATGGCTTCCTCGCGGTTCTGGCGCAGGTTCAGAAGCCGGCCCAGGTACAGCCAGGCGTGGTACTCTTCCTGGTTTTTCGCTAAGAGCCGCCGGAAAATTCCCTCGGCCTTATCAAATTCCATCTGATAGTTGTAAAGAATACCCAACCCCACGAGAACACTGCTGTCGTCCGGATCCAGGGCCAACGCCTTTTGATAGAGCTGAATCGCCTCCTCACGGTTCATTTGCTGAATACGGATTTGGGCCAGCTGCATATACTGCAACTTATCGTTTGGATCGTGCTGAATGGTCTTGGCCAGCCACTCGGCGGCCTGGTCGGTTTCCCCCATGTTCATCAACAGGATAGGGATTTTTTTCTCGATGACGATAGAGGACGGATCACAGGCCAGCGCCTTTTCAAAGGCGTCGAGCGACGCTTCGAAATCTTGATTGTATTCGGCATGGCTGCCCCAGAGAAAATAAAAATAGGCGCAGGCACGGTCTACCGGTTCCGAAACCGTCTTCACCGCGGATTGAACTGACGCCGCATCGGACGATGTAGAGACGGTTTGAACCTGTTTGATGGTTACTCCCGGTGTGGCCTCGTCAGACGGCGGGCTTTTTTCACCACAGGCGACGAAGCAAAAAATCAACAGCAGTGAGAGCAGCAACCGGCTCATGATTGCCGCTCCGCAAAAAGAGGGAGCGTCACTTCGAGAATCTGCCGGTGCACGGCCTGAAACGGCTGGCTGGCGTCAATACGGCGGATAAACGGACAAGAGAGCGTACTGAAAACGAGCCGCACCTTTGCCAAAGTTTCCAACCGCTCGAAATCATTAGGAGTATCACCACGCCGCTGAATACGGGCAACGCCGACGCCTGGTGTCGCGTCCAACAACAGAGCCAGGTCAGGCTGTGGCGCGAAATCGTGGGCGGCAAGAATCGCCGGCACATCCAGGCCCTGCGCCCCCTGATAGGCAATCGTTGAAAGATAATAACGGTCGCACAGCACATGCACGCCAGCCGCCAGTCGCGGGCGAAGGAATTCCGCCACATGCTGGCGGCGATCAGCGATGAAAGCGGCCAACTCATCTTCAGGGCGGAAGCGGTCGCGCGCCTTGAACATTTCGCGTATGGCGAGGCCGTGCGGGCCATCGGTCGGTTCATGAGTGGTGGCGACCGGCAGGCCACGCTGGCGCAGGACATCGGCCAGGAGGGCCAATTGGCTCGACTTACCCATGCCGTCGATGCCCTCAAAGACTATCAGCTTGCCCGTACTCATGGCGCCGCCCGCTGACGATTGCGGGCAATGGCCACGGCCATGCTGACCGCCGAAGCTAAGCTTTCGTGGCTGGCCTGACCGGTTCCGGCAATGTCGTAGGCCGTGCCGTGATCAACCGAGGTACGGACAATCGGCAGGCCACAGGTAACGTTGACCCCATCTTTGAAATGCAGCAATTTAAAGGGAATCAGCCCCTGGTCGTGGTACATGCAGATGACGGCGTCATAGCGTCCGTCGGCGGCGCTGTGAAAGACGGTATCCGGGGGCAGCGGACCATGGGCGTCGATACCCGCCGCCCGCGCCTGCTCAATGGCCGGCCGGATCAGCCGCGCTTCCTCGTCGCCGAAAAGACCATTTTCTCCAGAATGTGGATTGAGTGCCGCCACCGCCAGGCGTGGATGTTTCATAGCGAAATCACGGCGCAGCGTGGTATCGCAGGAACGGATACAGGCAAAAATTTCTTCACGGTTCAGGCGGGCGGATACTTCGCCGAGCGGACAATGAATCGTCACCAGCATCACCCGTAGTTTGTTCCCGGCCAGCATCATGTGACAGCATGGCGTTTGGGTCAGGGCCGAGAGCATCTCAGTGTGGCCGGGATAGAAGTAACCGGCGTCGCGCAGGGCTTTTTTGCTGATCGGCGCCGTGATCATGCCGGCAAAAACACCGGTTTGAATCAGGCGCACCGCCGACAAGATATACGAAGCCGCCGCCTCGCCGGTAACGGCATCAGGTTTTCCCCAGGCCAGTGCTTTGGCATCGAGACGAGAAACCGGCAGTACCGGCACAGCCCTTTCTGGTAAGGACTCATCTGGCTGCCAGGGGAGAAAATTCAGGGAAACCGCGCAGACCGCCGCCGCCCGGCGCAGCGCCACCACATCACCCACAACCACAAGGGGCGGGCGCCCCGCCAGTGAATCATCAGTGAAGTAGCGGACGATAATTTCCGGCCCGATACCCACCGGGCATCCCATGGTGATGGCGAAAAGCGGTATTGCAGGCGGCATGTTCACGTTAACCCGTTGGTGGATGAGGGCGTGTTGCTACAGCGCGGCCTCGAAGGCGTTTTCAATCAGCGAACATTGTAGCCGCCCCGCCATGTCAATAGTAACACAAACCACGTCGAAACGCGCCGCTGTTTGTAAGGGCTGCCCGCTCATATACTCCAGGGCGGCTTTGGTAATCTGGCGTTGTTTTTTAACGGTCACCGCCGCCGCCGCTCCGCCGTATCGCTGGCTGGTCCGGGTTTTCACCTCGACAAAGACCAAGGTGTCACCATCCTTCGTGATAATATCTATTTCCCCGTATTTTTTCCGGTAATTCTGCTGGACGATGATATGGCCGCGCTCACGTAAAAAATCGGCAGCCAGGCGTTCGCCCCAACGCCCCAACGCGCCGCGCCTGTCCTGAGGTTCATCAGGAGGCATCGCTCACTCCGCGGAAACTGCGCCGGTGCGCCGGACTCGCACCCCATTGACGCAGCATTTCATAGTGCGCTTTGGTCGGATAGCCTTTATGCCCAGCAAAATTATACTGCGGATAGCGCCGGTCAAGTTCGAACATAATGCCGTCGCGAGTAGTTTTGGCGATGATCGAAGCGGCGGCGATCGAGGCGCTTTTGCTTTCCCCTTTTTTCAGGCAGGACTGGGGGATGACGTCGTCAATGGTGTAGATGCCGTCAACAAGGAGGAAATCCGGACGTGGCCAGTTGTTGGCCAGATCATCCAGGGCCAGGCGCATGGCCAGAAGGGAAGCTCTGAGGATATTGATACGGTCGATTTCCGCCGGCGCCACGATACCGACGCCGATGGCCGCGCCACTTTCTCGTAAGTAGGTGGCCAGCCGCTCGCGTTTTTTTGCCGACAAGACCTTGGAGTCGCGAAAGACGGTACTATCAATGCCGTCTGGCAGCACCACACAGGCGGCAACCACTGGCCCGGCCAGTGGGCCACGTCCAGCTTCGTCGGTTCCGGCCACCCGTCTGTAGCCAAGCTGGCGCAGGCGCCGCTCGCAAACAAAGGTGCCACCTCCCACGAAATCCAGGCCGGAAAACATATCCACCTTATTATCAATGCCGAATGCCAGCCGCGACGGTATTCCAGACGCGGCTGGCAAGAATAGACAAAAAATCCGCTTCCCGATGGTGGGGAAAATCAGCGGATCTGGCTGGCCTCGCGGATGCGGGCCGCTTTGCCACGGCGATTGCGCAGATAGTAGAGACGCGAACGCCGTACACGGCCACGGCTGACCACTTCGATCTTATCGAGCCTGGGATTGTGCAGGGCAAAGGTCTTCTCGACGCCGACACCATGGGAAATTTTTCTTACTGTGAAGCTGGCATCCATCGTGCCGTTTTTCCGTTTCAGGACCACGCCTTGAAATATCTGGATGCGCTCCTTGTTCCCTTCGATGATGCGGATATACACCTTGACGCTGTCGCCGGGCCGGAAATCGGGGTGGTCAAAACGTAACTGTTCCTGGTTGATGCGGTCAATAATTGTGCTCATGGCTTCATTCCTTATTGGATTTGTTTCCTGGGGTTATACAAAAAAACTTCAGTCTCGCGCCGGGCCAACCAACCGGTCGAGGACAATCGATACCGCCGAGCGCACCGGCAAATGATTATAGCCGCCCGCGCCGTAAATAGGCGGCAACATAGCGTCGGCCATGGCGATAACTTCCCCGGCCAGACCGTGGGCGGTACCGAACAGCAAAAGCGTTGGCCGTCCGATGGCGATTTGCCGCCGCAATTCCTGGTAGCCGACGCTTTTGTCACCAGCTCTGGCGCTGGTCGCCACCACCAAAGGCGGCTCGCCGCACTCTTCGCCCAAGGTTGCTATCGCCGCCGCCAAGCTGTCCGACACCCGTACCAGCGACAGGGCATCTTTGCGCGCCGGATTATAACCGGCGCCATAGCCTTCTCGCCAGTGGCTCGTGATCTCCTCCACCAAACGCTTCTGATCAGCGTAGGGCGTAACCACGAAATAGGCATCGGCGCCGAAGGTGCGGGCGGCGCGGGCAATATCGTGGATGTCGAGATTCGTGACCGCCGAACCGATGGTCTGGCCATTTTTATTGACCACCGGGTAATGCACTAAAGCGATGGCCAGCATGTTCTTCCTTATTCTTCGTGATGGGCAAGCGCCATTTCCGCTGTAAACCCATTGTTACGAAGCGTCTTTTTCTCCCGCTCGGAAAATTCCGCCCGCCGCAACAATTCTGGCCGACGTTCCGCCGTCCGGCGCACGGCCTCGCTGAAACGGTAGTCAGCGATTTCCTGGTGATCGCCCGACAACAACACCGCAGGCGTTTCCATGCCCCGCCAGCGGGCCGGGCGGGTATACTGCGGATGCTTCAAAAGCGGGCGGCTAAAGGTGTCGTTCAGGGCCGAATCGGTGCAGCCCAAAACGCCAGGAACGAGCCGCGTCACCGCATCGGTTACAACCAACGCCGCCAATTCGCCACCGCTGAGGATATAGTCGCCGATCGAATACTCACGCTCGACAAAACGCTCGCGGAAGCGTTCATCCACCCCTTCATAGCGGCCACAGACGAGAATCAGATGTTCACGCCCCGCCAGTTCCCGCGCCACCGCCTGGTTGAACATTTCTCCCTGCGGACTGAGAAGGATGACCAGGCTGCCCTGCCGCCGCCGCGATTCCACAGCCAAGGCCAGTGGTTCCGGCTTCATCACCATGCCCTCGCCACCGCCAAAGGGACGATCATCGGTCACCTGGTGTTTATCGGCGGCAAAATCCCGGATGTTCACCGCATTGATCGTCACCAAATCTTCTTGCCGCGCCTTGCGCAGAATGCCTTCTTCGAGCGGCGAGGCGACAAGATTCGGAAAAATAGTCAGAATGTCAATGATCATGCCAGATCACGATTGGCGTCCACTAAGCCAGAAAGCGGCTCGGCAACGAGGACCCGCCGTGACTCGACAACCGTTTGCCTGATGATTTCATTTACCATCGGCAGCAGTATTTCCTTGCCTTCCTGATCTCTAACCACAAGCACATCGTGCGCGCCATTGTCAAATAGGGCCTCAACCTGACCGAGATACCGCATCCTGGCGTCATAAACATCAAGGCCGATCAGCTCGCGCCAGTAGTATTCGTCATTCGCCAGTTCCGGTAAATCATCAGCGTCGATGGCTACGGCGCATCCGACCAACTGTTCAGCCTGGTCACGGTTTTCCATCCCCTCCAGGCAAAAGGCCACCGCGCCTTTTATTACCCGGCTGCTGGTAAGCGTCACAGGCCGGGAAAATAGTCCCTGACCATCGCCAATGCGCACCGCCCGGTAACAGGCGAAAGTCTCCGGCTGGCGAGACAGCGGATGAAAAGTCACTTCACCTTGCAAACCTCTGGCTTTTGCCACCACACCAAGGGTAACGATCTCACCATCCGGGCGGGAAAACTCACCGAGAAAGGCCAGCCGTCCGTCGGCTTGCCTCAT
>DOMU01000078.1:0-1972 GCA_003509305.1 Desulfobulbaceae bacterium
CGCTGAATTGATGATGCCGCCAGTGTTTGAGGAGCCGCGCCGTCTCCGCTGTTACCTTCCAGTCTTTTTCCGGCAAGGCCCGCCATTCCTCCAAGTGCTGCCGCAGGCTGTTGATGAGGCCGGTCAGCTCCTCATACTGCTGGTCGCTGGCGGACAGGGCTTTGACCGCCGCGCTTTCAAACAGGTTTGTCTGCCGTGGGCCACGTTTTTTCGGTTTGGGAATAGGGGTAATAAATTTGGCTGGACGACGAAACGCTTTGATCTGTTGCGTCGGCTGGCCTGTTTCGTCCAGTTCCCAGTGACGCTCCGGCTCCTTATAGGGCGAATTCAGTATCGGCTGATCGAAAAAGGGATTGCTCATGTTTCAGTTTTGTACGTTGAGGTTATAGGGGCTTTTTCATGCCGCCACCGCCTCCTGGCGGCGCCCGGCGGTCTCGACCAGGGAGATAAAAACATCTTCGAGCTTGTTGGTGCCAGCGGCTTTTTTCAGTGCCGACGGCGACCCATGGGCGATCATCTTGCCGTCGGAAATCAGCGCCAGCCGCCCGCAGTATTCGGCCTCATCCATATAATGGGTGGTGACGAAGATGGTTTTGCCGCCTTCGGCCATGCTGTGGATCAGCGACCAGAAGCGGCGGCGGCTGATCGGATCGACACCGGAGGTCGGCTCGTCAAGAAAGATCACGGGTGGGTCGTGCAGGATGGCGCAGGCCAGGGCCAGCCGCTGCTTGATACCGCCTGGCAGCACCCGTGTAAAGTTGTCGCCACGCCCGGCGAGACCAGACATGGCCATGGCCCAACTCCGCCGTTTACTCAGTTTTTCACCGGCCAGGCCATAGATGCCGCCATAAAAACTGATGTTTTCCGCTACCGTCAAATCGTCGTAGAGGGAAAATTTCTGGCTCATGTAGCCGATATGCTGTTTGATCGCCTCGGTGTCGCGGCGCAGGTCGAAACCGGCAACCTGGCCTTCACCGCCGGACGGCTGCAACAGGCCGCAGAGCATACGGATGGTCGTGCTTTTGCCAGCGCCGTTCGGGCCGAGAAAACCGAAAATTTCCCCCGGCATTACGGAAAAACTGAGGTCGTTGACGGCGATGAATTTGCCGAAGCGGCGGCTCAGATTTTTGACTTCGACCACCGGCTGATTCTTGGCGGATGGNNCCGCGCCACTGTCAGCCTTGGTCTCATCCGTCGCTCCATCGCCAACCAGTGAGATGAAGACGTCTTCCATGGCTGGGACGCCGGTGGTGATTCTCGCCGCCATGCCGGCTTCAGCAAGCGCTCGTTGCAGTTTTTGCCGGTCGCTTGCTTCGTTTCGCGACAGGATATGCAGGTTGTCGCCAAACGGCAGGGCATCAAGGCCGGTTTTATCGCGCAGGATGCGGCGCAGGGTCAGCGGTTCGGCGCTTTTGATGATCAAAATTGTCCCGGTCATGGTGGCGCGCAGCTCGGCTGGTGTGCCGCTCGTGGCCAGGCGCCCGCTATTGAGCAGATAGATGCGGTCGCAAAGGTCGGCCTCGTCGAGGTACGAAGTGGTGACGAGGATGGCCACCTGGTCCTGACGCAACTGGCCCAGGATGCGCCAGAAGTCGCGGCGGCTGACCGGATCGACGCCGTTGGTCGGTTCATCAAGGAGCAGTACCGCCGGGGTATGGATCAAAGCGCAGACCAGTTGCAATTTCTGCTTCATGCCGCCGGAGAGGGCACCGGCCCGCCGCTTCTGAAAGGCGCCCATAGCGCTGAAGTCGAGCAGTTCGGCCATCCGTTTTTTCAGACCGTCTCGCGGCACGCCATAGAGATCGGCGTAAAAACGGATGTTCTCGGCCACGGTCAGGTCTTCATAAAGGGCGAAGCGCTGCCCCATATAGGCGATCTGTTCCTTGACCGCCGCCGGATTACTGTTCACCGAATACCCGGCGACAGTGGCCTCGCCAGCCGTGGCCGGTAAAATGCCACACAGCATCCGCAG
>DOMU01000078.1:1979-4426 GCA_003509305.1 Desulfobulbaceae bacterium
GGAAATACCATCAGGCTGAGGCCATCGACGACGGTCAAGGCCCCGAAACGGCGGCTCAGTTTTTCGGCGATGATGGCGGCTTGGTCGGCGTTCATGCCGCTTATGGCCCATCCAGTTTGATCACCGCGTCCGCTGGCATTCCGGCTTTCAGTTCGCCGTTCGGATTGTCCAGGTCGATCTTGACGCGGTACACCAGTTTGACCCGCTCCTCGAAGGTCTGCACTGTTTTCGGCGTGAATTCCGCCTCACTGGCAATGAAATTGATTTTTCCAGCAAAGCTTTTACCGGGCAGGGAATCGGCGGTTACGGTGGCGGCTTGCCCCAGCTTGACGCGGGTTAAAAAGTTTTCCGGGATGAAGGCGCGCAGCCACGGGCGGTCGAGCCGTGCCAGCGTGACCACCGTTGAACCTGGCTGCAAGAATTCGCCATCCTCCGCCGCCTTGGTCAGGATGACGCCGGCAAAGGGCGCCGTCAGTTTTGTGTAGCTGAGCTGCTGTTTGGCCTGGGCTAAATCGGTGACGGCGGCGTCCCGTTTGGCCCGCGCCTGGTCGATGGTCTCCTGCCGCGCCCCGGCTTCCAGCAGATTAAGCTTTTCGGCGGCGGCTTTGATGCCAGCCTTCGCCTCTTCGGCCTGATGGCGGGCGGTATTGAAGACCGTCGATTGGTTTTGGAATTGCTGCTGGCTGACGCCGCCCTGTTTAACCAGCGCCCGATAGCGGTTGAAGTCACTTTCGGCCTGCGCCAATTGCGCCTTGGCCGTTTGAGCGGCGGCTTTCGCCTGTTGCAAGGTGGCGGCGGCAACGGCGATATCCTGGGCACGGTTACCGGCTTCAAGTTCCGCCAGCGCCGATTGGGCCACGGCGAGACCAGCTTCCGCCGCTTGCACGGCCAGCAGTTGATCACGCGCATCCAGCCTCGCTAAAAGCTGTCCGCCCTGGACGCTGTCTCCCTCATCCACCAGCCGTTCCTCAAGACGCCCGGCGATCTTGAAGGCCAGATGCGCCTCGGTAACTTCGATGTTGCCCGATAAGCGCAGATTTGAGCTGTCGCGCGAAGGGGCGGCGAAATGTTGCCACAGTCCAAGGGCGGCGGCGCCAAGGACAATCAGCGCGCAAATGCCCACGAAGGCCTTCTTCATGGTGACTCCCTTGCACTGGTGCAATGCTTTCCACGGGTGGTGCGCCATCATTTGCCACAGCGAAAAATAACACGGAATTATAATTGGATGTTGCAGAGAGGCAACAGGGAAAACGGTGGCGGGGAAAAGCGCTTTTTGCGTTGCCGCCACTACTTGCGTCGTTCCTGTTTATTTTCCCACACAGTCCTGGCAGTAGCCGCTGAACTGAATGCTGTGACCAGTGATCCGGTAGCCGGTGGCCTCGGCGGCCAGGGCGTCAAGATGTGGCGACTGTATGATATGAACATCGCGCACACAACCGCAGGCGGCACAACGGATATGGTGATGCGGCGTGGTGATGGCATCGAAGCGTTTCTGATTGCCGCCGGTCTCGAGCTTCCGGATCGTGCCGCTCTCCGCCATCAGCTCCAGATTGCGGTAAATAGTGCCAAGGCCGATGCGTGGCAGGCGCTTGCGCACCATGTCGTATATCTCGTTGGCGGTCGGGTGACTGCTGACCTTTGTCAACTCTTCAAGAATAACCTGTCGCTGTGTTGTCAGGCGCATGTTCGAGGATGTCATTGATTCTCACCTGGAAAAGAATAATTCCATTTCTCTTTTTCCTCCTGACTCCTTCCGGCGGCATTCAACCAGTCCCCCTCAGAGAGGGGGATGCCGGTGCAGCCGACAGGGGGAGTAACAAAAAGCCAGAGGAAGGATGAGGGCATCCTGAAATGAAAAATGGAATAAGAAGCATTCTTAAGTGAGAATGTATTCAAAATAGGAAAAAAATCAATTAAAGAAAAATATCCAGAGGCTTCGGGAGGTCTCATACTTTACAAGCCGCGTCAAGGCAGGGGTTGAAATAGCCAAAGGTCAGGGCGGGAAACCTGCCGCGCAGTTTGTTCAGCCAGACGGTGATGCCCATCGCCTCGCGGCTGGCGTCCGCCGGCAGACTGGCGAAGTACCAATCCGGGTCCATGTTCAGGTTGCGCAACTGAATCATATCCGGTTGAAGTTCGCCGAGGAAATCGACAAGGGCTTCATACTCATNNGCGTGAGTCGGTCAGCCCCGGTTGCAGAAAATAGTTGAGGGAAACAAAACGCCCGGCCTTTTTCATGACCCGGATCGATTGCTTGACATCGGCGAAATCATAGCCATTTGGCCGGTAGTAGGCGTTGTACAGCGGTTCGCGCACGGAGTTGAGGCTGACCCGCAGGCTGTTAAGACCAGCCGCCGCCAGCCGCGCCACCGCTTCGGGACGGCTGGCGTTCGAGTTGAGATTAATGGTGCCGCGGTTGCTTTGTTTGCGGATATTTTTGATGCTCT
>DOMU01000038.1 GCA_003509305.1 Desulfobulbaceae bacterium
TCAAGGCTTTGCTCGGCGTTCAGGCGCGGGTCGCAGGAGGTCAGGTAGTTGCTGGCCAGTTGCTGGGCGTCGATGCCGCGGGCGCCACCGGTGCATTCGGTGACGTTTTCGCCGGTCATCTCGAAATGCAGGCCGCCGGGATGGGTGCCTTCCGACCAGTGAATCTCGAAAAAGCAGGTGATCTCCGATAAAATATCGTTGAAATTGCGCGTCTTGTGTCCGGTATCGGCGGTGTAGGTGTTGGCGTGCATCGGGTCGCAGCTCCAGACGATATGGCGGCCTTCGGCCTTCATCGCCCGCAAGAGCGGCGGCAGCAGCTTTTCGACATTTTTCACGCCAAAACGGGTGATGAGGGTAATCCGTCCCGGCTCGTTTTCCGGATTCAGCCGTTCGACCAGACGCCGGATGTCGTCAATGTCGTATTTCGGGCCGATCTTGATACCGAGCGGATTCAGGACGCCGCGCAGGAATTCGACATGGGCGCCATCGACCTGGCGGGTCCGTTCGCCGATCCACAGCATATGCGCCGAGCAATCATACCAGTCGCCGCTGATCGAGTCGATGCGGGTCATCGCCTCCTCATAACCCAACAGGAGCGCCTCGTGCGAGGTATAAAACGTTGCCTCCCGGATCGCCGGGATATCGGTGGGAATGCCGATGGTTCCCATGAACTGGATGGCCTGCTCGATGCGTTTGGCCATACGCTCGTAGGAGCGGCCCATCGGTGAGGCGGCGACGAATTCCTGGTTCCAGGCCTGCACCCGTTGCAGCGAGCCGAAACCGCCGCGCGTAAAGGCCCGCAACAGGTTCATGGTGGCGGTGGCCATGTTGTAGCCTTTCATGATATTGGCGGGGTCGGGGATGCGGGCCTCCGGCGTGAAGTCNNTGAGGTGCGGGCCTCCGGCGTGAAGTCGATGCGGTTGACCATATCGCCACGGTAGGATGGCAGATCAACCTCGCCGATTTTTTCCATATCGGCGGAACGCGGCTTGGCGAACTGGCCGGCGATACGCCCAACCTTGATTACCGGCACCTGACCGGCGTAGGACAGGACAATCGCCATCTGCAACAGCACCTTCAGGTTTTCGCGGATATTCGGCGCCGTCACGCGGGAGAAATCCTCGGCACAGTCGCCGCCTTGCAGCATGAAGGCTTCGCCGGTGACGGCTTTGGCCAACTGCTGTTTCAGATCGCGGATTTCCCCAGCAAAAACCAGGGGCGGCAGGATGGAGAGTTCAGCCAACACCTTCTCCAGCGCCGCCGGATCCGGCCAATTGGGTTGTTGCAGCGCCGGGAAATTTTTCCAACTCGATTTCGTCCAAACAGATTGCTCGTTCATGTGTTCCTCTCAGCGGAAAGGCCAAACCGGCCAGATACTTTTACTCCCGGTTTGTGTACCCGCTTTCACCCTTTCCGCCAAGAGGGGAACTTGAATTGGAGCTACAATTGCTTTATCGTGCTTTCACAGCAGGCCAGTATTTTCCCTCCCCACCACAGCCGGAACAATCTCCAGCCATCCCTGTTTCCATCCACCAAACGAGGAAAAGCCATGAAAGAGACGTTGAAACAAATTGCCTACGCCGGACTAGGCGCCGTCTTTCTGAGCAAAGACAAAATTGAGGAGTTTAAAAACGATCTGCTGGAAAAGGGGCGGCTATCGCAGGAGGAAGGCAAGCAGTTTGTCGATGACCTGGTGGGCCGCTCGGAAAAGGCCAAGGAGCAACTCGACCAGTGGATCGAGAAAAAAGTGGAGGAACGGCTGCATCAGATGGGTCTGGCCACCAAAGATGAAGTTGCCGCCCTGCGCGCCTCGGTTGACGAATTGCGCCAGAATATGAATGAGCGGGAAGGACGCTGAGCGACGGCATGTTCAGCATCAGAAGGCTGGGGGCCATCAGCCGCACCTACCGCCACCTGAATCGTTACCAGCAGGTGCTTCGGATCCTCTTCAAGTACGGTTTCGGTGATCTGGTCGGGCGGCTGCATATCGCCGAATACCTGGAAGGCGGTCTGCACATGTTCAAAGGCGGGTTAAAGCAACCGCTGACCAGCCTGTCGCGACCGGAGCGGCTGCGCATGGCCTTTGAGGAACTGGGGCCAACTTTTATCAAACTGGGGCAGCTCCTCTCGACACGGCCCGATCTGATTCCCGCCGACTTTCTCCATGAATTGGCCAAACTCCAGGATACGGCGCCGCCGTTTCCGCTGGCGGCGGTCCGGGCCATCCTGATTGAAAACTTAGGCCGGCCACCGGAAGAAATCTTTCAATCGTTTGATGACGAACCGATAGCCGCCGCCTCCATGGCCCAGGTGCATCACGCCCGGCTGAAAAATGGCCGTGAAGCGGCGGTCAAGGTGCTGCGTCCAGGAATCGAGCGGATTATCGCCGTTGATGTGGAGATTCTCGCCCATATCGCCGGGCTGATGGAACAGCATATCGAAGAGGTGCAAGGGCAGAATCCGGTGGCCATCGTCGATGAATTTGCCAGAAGTTTAAGCCAGGAAATCGACTTTTCCCAGGAACTGGCCAATATTCAGCGCTTCGCCCGCCAGTTCACCGGCAAGGCCACCATCCATGTGCCGGTGGTCTACCCGGAGCTGAGCACCAATCGCGTCCTGGTGATGGAGCATGTGGTTGGGATCAAGGCCGCTAATATCACGGCGCTGCGCGAGGCCGGTTATGACCTGCCGCTCATCGCCAAACGCGGTGCCATGTTGGTTATGGAGCAGATTTTCGTCCATGGTTTCTTTCACGCCGACCCGCACCCCGGCAATATTTTCATAATGCCGGGAAATATTGTCTGTTTTGTCGATTTTGGCCAGATGGGCCGTCTGTCACGGCAGGAGCGCGAAGATGTCACCAATCTGATCGTTCATCTGGTGGCCGGGAACGAGCGGGAAATCGTCAGCGGTCTTTTGCGCGTCACCAATCAGCTCGGCGAAGTCAACCGCGAAGCCCTGGGCCGTGACCTG
Source organism: Desulfobulbaceae bacterium (assembly GCA_003509305.1). Classification (GTDB taxonomy): domain Bacteria; phylum Desulfobacterota; class Desulfobulbia; order Desulfobulbales; family Desulfocapsaceae; genus UBA8130. The sequence continues at coordinate 2,974 of DOMU01000038.1, forward strand.
ATCCGACTGATCGACCTTTACCTCTACCGACCGCTGGCTGGCCTTGAGGCCGGTCGCATCATCCAGGAATTGATCGGCCTGATTTCCCGGCACCGTTTATCGTTCAAACCGGAATTGTATCTGGTGATGAAGGCGCTGAGCACCGTCGAAGGTGTCGGCCTGATGCTTGACCCGAAACTCGAATTGATCCGCCTGGCCAAACCCTTCATGCGCCGTATCAGCCTGAACCGTTTCACTCCCAATCGATTGGCGGAAGATATCAGCTATACCGGCCTGGCCTATACCCGCCTGCTGCGCGAGGCACCGGAAGAACTGCGCCTGATTCTGCATCAACTGCGCCGTGGCCAGATGCGCATTGAGTTTGAGCATAAAGGCATGAGACAGCTTGCTCCGGATCTGCACCATATCGCCAACCGCATCGCTTTCTCTATTGTGCTGGCCGCCCTCATCGTCGGCAGCTCACTGATCGTTCTTGCCGACATCCCTCCACGCTGGCACAACATCCCGCTGCTCGGCCTATTCGGTTTTTTCATCGCCGGTCTCATGGGCCTGCGCCTGTTTTTTTCCATGCTGAAGAGGAGCTGGAGATAAAAAAAGCCCCCGGAAAATTCCGGAGGCTTTGAGAAAACCAGACAATCCCTGGTCTGTACGCGACTGTTCGATACCTATCGCGAGACACCAAGGAAGGGAGAATTACAACTGCGGTCTTGGCAAGAGACCAGCGCGTTCGCAGATTTCGCCAACCTTTTCTTCCCACTCGATGGCCATGATGTGGAAACCGGCGACGCCTTCGATCTTCTTGATCCGCTCCATCATCTCTCNNAGATGGTTACGCCTTCCTCAGCCTGTTTCTCTTTCGGGGTGGCGGCCATGCGGTCAACAATCGCCTGCGGCACATCCATGCCGGGGACTTTTTTCTGCATGTAGCGGGCGGCGCCGACGGATTTGATCGGGGTGACGCCGGCGAGAATCGCCGTCTGCTTGTGCAGGCCCAATTTACGGACATGTTCCATCCACTCTTCAAATTTATCGACGTTGAAGATGCACTGGGTCTGGATGAAATCGGCTCCGGCCTGGACTTTTTTGGCCAGACGCAGGGCGCGCACTTGGACGTTCGGGCCGGCAAATGGGTTGGCGGCGGCGCCGATGAACATTTTCGGCGGATCGCCTTTGATATCCTGCCCGCCCTGGAACTTGCCCTCGTCGCGCATCCCCTTGACCATCTGAATCATCTGGATCGAGTCAAGATCATGCACGTTCATAGCCTGCGGGTGATCGCCGAATTTGGTGTGGTCACCGGACAGGCAGAGCATGGTGTCAATGCCCAGCGAGTAGGCGCCGAGAATGTCGGCCTGCATCGACAGGCGGTTGCGGTCGCGCGATACCATCTGCAACAGCGGATTTAAACCGAATCCGGCCTGTTTGATGATGACCGAGGCGGACAGGCTCGACATGCGCACCATGGCCGTCTGGTTGTCGGTGACGTTGACGGCATCGCAGAAACCCTGCAACAGGGCGGCGCGCTCGCGCACTTTTTCCGGCATGGCGCCACGAGGCGGCCCACATTCCGCGGTTACGGCCAAATGCCCGGCGGCAAGAACTTTTTCGAGATTACTGTTGGTTTTCATTCTGCTAAATCCTCTCTGATGATCTTACGTGGTCCACCACCCTGAGCCGTGGTCCAATCTTTCGCGGGAATGATCGGCATATACTGTTCGGTCTGGCCAAGCTCTTCCAGACGCTCCCAGATCAGATGCCAGGCGCAAGGCACATCGGGGGTAATCTCGCAAACACCGTTGGCGGAACCGCCGCAGGGGCCGTTCATCAGCCGTTTGGCGCAGCGGGCAATCGGGCAGATGCCACCGGTGACACCCAAAAGACAGTTGCCGCAACCGGCGCAACGCTCGTCCCAGACACCCTGGCGCTCACTGCCGCCCATGAACTTGGTGTTCAGGGCCGGGAAGACCGGCTTGGCG
>DOMU01000083.1:0-728 GCA_003509305.1 Desulfobulbaceae bacterium
AATCCTCAGAGACAAGGAGACCAAGCGATGAATTTTGAATTGACGGAAGAGCAAACCCTACTGCGCAACATGGTGCGGGAATTCGCCGAGAAAGAAGTCGCTCCCAGCGCCGCCGAGCGCGATGAGAACGAACATTTCGACCGGAAACTGATGTTCGACCGCCTGGGCGAGTTGGGCCTAGCCGGCATCGTCTTCCCGGAAGAGTACGGTGGCGCCGGCGCCGACTACAACAGCTACGCCATCGCCGTTGAAGAGTTATCCCGCGTCTGCGCCTCGACCGGCGTTACCCTGTCGGCCCATCTGTCTCTCGGATCAAACCCAATTTATCTCTTTGGCACCCATGAGCAGAAACTGAAATTCCTGAAACCGTTGGCCGAAGGCTCGAAAATGGGCGCCTTTGGCCTGACCGAACCATCGGCGGGCAGCGATGCCGGCGGCACCAAGACCTTTGCCGTCAAAACCGATAAAGGCTGGTCGATCAACGGCAGCAAAATCTTCATCACCAACGCCGGCGACGCCGAAACCTATGTCGTTTTTGCCCGCACCGACAAAAACGCCGAGAAACATCACGGCATCAGCGCCTTCATCGTCGAAAAAGGCACCCCTGGTTTTTCGTTCGGCAAAAAAGAGAAAAAACTGGGCATCCGTTCGTCACCGACCATGGAACTGGTTTTCGAAGACTGTGTGGTTCCCGCCGAAAATCTGCTCGGTGAGGAAGGCAGCGGTTT
>DOMU01000083.1:761-5388 GCA_003509305.1 Desulfobulbaceae bacterium
GAAGCCGCCATCAACTACACCAAAGAACGCAAACAGTTTGACCAGGCCATCGCCCGCTTTCAGGGCGTCAGCTTCCAGCTTGCCGACATGGCGACTCAAGTTGATGCGGCGCGTTTACTGGTTTACAATGCCGCTTACCGCGCCAGCCATAAGCTGCCTTACGGCCAGCAGGCGGCAATGGCGAAACTCTTTGCCAGCGAAACCGCGATGCGGGTCACCACCCAGGCCGTGCAGCTCTTCGGTGGTTACGGCTATACCCGCGAGTTCCCGGTCGAGCGCATGATGCGCGACGCCAAAATCACCGAGATTTACGAAGGAACCAGTGAAGTGCAGCGCCTCGTCATCGGCACCGCACTCACCAGATAATCATCTAACCACTAACTCGTAAAGGCAGGAGAAAAGCATGGAGGAATTTACCCGCCAGATTTACTGGAATGTCGGCCACGGCTTTATGACGTTGGCGCCGATGTATTTGCTGTTCATCGTGGCGATGGTCGTGCTCGTCCGCGGCTTTCAAGAACGCATCCGGGTGTACCGGCTTGGCCAACCGGTTCATCGTACGGATAACTGGCGGGCGCGTCTCGTCTCGGCGCTGCGGATGATCTTTCTCCAGATCAAAGTAGCACGGGTGCGCCGTCCCGGCATGTGGCACGCCATTTTCTTCTGGTCTTTTATTCTACTTTTCATCGGCACAATGCTGATTGTGCTCCAGGCCGATTTTACCGACCTGCTCTTTGGCTACCAATTCCTGAAAGGCTGGTTCTACAAGATATTTTCTCTGGTACTCGATCTGGCTGGGCTGGCGGCGATTATTATGCTGGGTATGCTGGCGATTCGCCGTTATCTCAACCCCCCGCCGGGTCTTGATACCAAAAAGGACGACGCCATCATGCACATCCTCATGATGGCGATTCTGCTAAGTGGTTTCATCATCGAAGGCGCCCGCATGGCCGCTACCGAGATGAATCCTGAAAGCCCATTTTACACCGCCGACAATAGATTCTGGTCGCCGGTCGGCTATATTTTTGCCTTACTCTTTTTAAGCCTCGGCGACCAAGGACAACTGGCGCTGCACCGGGTCAGCTGGTGGCTGCACTTTTTGATGGTGATGGGATTTTTCATGATCATTCCCTCCACTAAATTCCGTCATATCATCAATACCAGCGTCAACTACTTTCTCGCCAACCGTGGGCCAAAAGGCAAGCTGGTCAATATTGACCTCGAACAGGAAGATATTGAGAAGTTCGGCGTCACCGAAGTCGCCGATTACACGTGGAAAGACATTTTCGATGGCGATGCCTGCACGCTGTGTAACCGCTGCCAGGAACGCTGCCCGGCCTATAATACCGGCAAGCCACTGTCGCCGAAGCAGGTGGTCAATCAAATCACCGACACCGCTTTCAACGCCCCGGACGCCGCTCTCATTGAAGTGATCGGCAAAGACGCCCTGTGGTCATGCACCACCTGCCGGGCCTGTGAGGAAATCTGTCCGGCATCCATCGAACATGTGAAAAAGATTGTCGATCTGCGCCGCAGCCTGGTGCTGATGGAAGGCGAGTTTCCCGGCGACGAGGTAATGACCGCCATGGAGCAGACCGAGGTCAACGGCAATCCACTCGGCATGGGCTATGCCGGTCGCGGCGACTGGGCCAAAGACCTGGATGTGGCGGTGCTCGAAACCAACGCCGATGTCGATGTCCTCTACTTTGTTGGCTGCTATGCCTCATTCGACAAGCGCAACATCGCGGTGGCGAAAAGTTTCATCGCCCTGTGCCAGGCCGCCGGCGTCAAAGTCGGCATCCTCGGCAAAGAAGAAAAATGCTGCGGCGAACCGATGCGCAAGATGGGCAACGAATACCTGTATCAGAGCCTGGCTAAAGAAAACATTGAAACAATCAAAGGTTACGGCGTTAAAAAGATTGTCACCGCCTGCCCACACTGTTTCAACACCTTGAGCAAGGATTATCGTGACTTCGACTTTGACGTTCCGGTCGAGCATTCCACCACCTTCCTGGCCGGCCTGGTCGCCGCTGGCAAACTGCGGCTCAAAGCCGAGGGGTTGAACTGCACCTACCACGATTCCTGCTACCTTGGCCGTCACAATGACATTTATGACGCTCCGAGGACCCTGCTGGCGGCAGCGGGCGCGACGCTCAAGGAAATGGAGAAAAACAAGGACGAGGGTTTCTGTTGCAGCGCCGGTGGTGGCCGTATCATGGCCGAAGAGAAAATCGGTGAGCGCATCAACATCCACCGCGTCAAAATGGCCGCCGAGACCGGTGCCGAGACCCTGGTTTCCAACTGCCCCTTCTGCCTGACCATGTTTGAGGACGGCATCAAAGGGGCCGGTTTTGAAGGAAGTATGAAACCTCGTGATATCACTGAGATACTCGCGGAGAGACTGGTGGCCTGAGGCCGCTGACAATGGGTGAATGACTGGAGGAATGGTATGAAAATTCTGGTGTGCATCAAACAGGTTCCGGATATGGAATCGAAGTTCAAAGTGGCGGCGGACGGCGCGTGGTATGACACGACCGAACTGGCCTGGCGAATGAACGAGTACGACGAATACGCCGTCGAGCAGGCCGTACAACTGCACGAAAAAGAGAAGGATTCCGAACTCACCGTCCTGACCATCGGTGGCGACAAGGCCGTCGAGCCGCTGAAAAAAGCCCTGGCCATGGGCTGTGACAAGGCCGTCCATGTCGCTGATAGCGAATCCTACAAAAAGGAACCGTATCAGATCGCCGGCATTATCGCCGAATTCGCCAAAGACAAGGGCTTCGACATCATCTTCACCGGTATGCAGTCACAGGATCGCGGCAGCGCCCAGGTAGGTATCCTTGTCGCCGAGATGCTGGGCATACCATCGGTTTCGACCATTGTCGATTTCGCCTACGCCGGTGGCGCCGTCGAGGTGAAACGCGAGCTGGAAGGAGGTATCAAAGCGAAAGTTTCAGCTAAACTGCCGGTCTTGCTCACCTGCCAGCTCGGTCTGAACACGCCGCGCTACCCGACTCTGCCGAACATCATGAAGGCGAAAAAGAAACCGCTGGATACGCTGGCGGTTGCCGACCTGTTGAAGGTTGACGCCCTGGACAGCACCGAGAAGATGTTCTTCCCGGAGAAAAAAGGCGGCGGCCTGACCCTTGAAGGCGAGGTTCCAGCCTTGGTGGACAAGCTGATTGGGATTTTGAAAGAAAAAACTTCGGTTCTCAAGTAGGAGGCGACCATGAAATTATTGTTAGTGGCGGAATACAGAGACGGAAAGGCGCTTGCCACCAGCAACGAGCTGATTGCCTTCGCCGAAAAAATGGGCGCGGAAAGCGTCATGTTCACGGTTGGCAGCGAGGCCGCCCTGCCCGGTTACGCCGGGAAATTGTACCTGGCCGATGCCGCCGCCTGCGGTGAATACAATCCAGATATTCACAAACAGTTGGTGCTTGATGTGGTGGCCAAAGAGAACCCGGATACGGTTGTTTTCTCTCATTCCTCTTACGGCTGGGATCTGGCGCCGCGTGTCGCCTGTGCGCTGAAAGCGGCACAGGTTTCTGAAGTGATTGATATTGCCGACGGCAAATTGGTGTTGCCCGCCTGCAACGCCAAACTGCGCCGCACCGTCGCCTGCAAGACCGAGAAAACCGTGGTCACGCTGCAAGCCGGGGCCTTTTCGCCACCGGCACCAATCACCGCCGCGCCGCAGGTGGAAAAAATCGCCACCAGCGCCACGGCCAAGGTGGAGTTTGGCGGCTATGAGGCGGCGCCGAAAACCGGCGTTGACCTGACCAAAGCCGAGATTATTGTCAGCGCGGGCCGTGGTATCGGCAAACCAGAAAATATCGCCGTCATCGCCGCCGTGGCCGAGGCCCTGCATGGGGAATACGGCGCTTCGCGGCCCGTGGTCGATAACGGCTGGGCCGATCACAACCGTCAGGTCGGCACCACCGGCCAGACCGTTTCCCCGAAAATGTATGTCGCTTGCGGCATCTCCGGCGCCGTACAGCATCTGGCCGGCATGAAAAAATCCGAGTTCATCGTCGCCATCAACACCGACAAAGACGCGCCGATTGGCGAGGTTGCCGACGTTCTCGTCGTCGCCGATCTGATGCAGTTTGTCCCGGCCCTGACCGAAAAAGTAAAATCCTTATAGCTTCAGACTGACGAAGATTTATCCAACCGCAACTCCTGTCGTGTTGGCGCTCTTCCCCGGCAGCCCACTCTGAATTTCGTTCAGAATGTGGCCGCCGGGGTTTATTTATTTACGCTCTTTTTGACTCTGCCAAAGTCATTCCATCTTTCATTTCAGGATGCGCTCCTCCTCTCTCCGGTTTTTGTGACTCCCTCTGTTGGCTGTGCCGACATCCCCCTCGGTGAGGGGGACTGAGTTAGGGGATAGCTGGGAAGAATAAGCCTCTCTCCTTGAGGGAGTGGTGCGCAGCGCCGGGGGGAGTCAGGAGGGAAAATTGAAATAGAAATGGAATAACCAGGCCGCGAGGCTTCACCTGATATCTTTTGATCACGCTGTCCGCCTCGCGGGGTGATCCGCCTGGTCTGATGAAGAACAATACCATTTCGCGTAAGCGCCGGGGTGGTCAAAGAAGCACATTTCATCCGATGAATCCGTGTT
>DOMU01000152.1 GCA_003509305.1 Desulfobulbaceae bacterium
GCCGCGTCCCGCCGCCCTCCGCGACGGCTATCGCCTGCTGTTCGAGCTGGGGGCGATGACGGAACACCGCCGGCTCACCGAGCGTGGCCGCTTCATGGCGGCGCTGCCGATTGATCCCTGTATCGCCCGCAGGNNTGCGCATCCTCATTGAGGCGCAAAAGAGGAACTGTCTGAAAGAAACAACGGTGGTCGCGGCGGCATTAGCCATTCAGGAACCATGGATCCGCCCGGCGGAAAAGGAGAAGGAGGCCGATGCCGCGCACAAACTGTTCGCCCATCCTCATTCCGATTTTCTGGCCTTGTGGAATATCTGGAAAAAGCTCGACGAAGAAGGTGTCCAGTCCTGGTCAAAGCTGAAGAAATTCTGCAAAAGCCATTACCTGTCGTTTCAGCGGATGCGCGAGTGGATGGATCTGCGCGAGCAACTGGGCCGCATATTGGCCAGCCACGAGGGTTTTAGCGAAAATACGGAGGAGGCGTCGTATCAGGCGATTCATCAATCTCTGACCTCCGGCCTCTTGCGTAATATCGCGGTGAAAACCAAGAATAAAATGTATCAGGGCGCCGGCGGCAAAGAGTTGATGATCTTTCCCGGATCGCATCAATTTTCGCGCGGTGGTAATTGGATAGTAGCCGCTTCTTTTATGGAAACTTCCCGTCTCTACGCCCTGACCGTGGCCACGATTGAGGCCGAGTGGCTGGAGGAACTGGCGGCGTATCTCTGTACCTACAGTTGGAGCGCGCCGCGCTGGCAGAAAAACACCGGCCAGGTGGTGGCTGACGAGCGGGTCAGCCTGTTTGGCCTGGTTATCGTCGCTGGCCGGCTGGTTAATTATGCTGTCAAGAGCGCCACGGCCCAGGCCGAGGCCCGCGCCATTTTCATTCAGGAAGCGCTCTTGGCTGGTGAAATCGCCGGCGACTATCCCTTCCTCAACCATAACTGGCGCCTGGTCGAAGACTGGCGCGAGCGCGAGCGGCAGATGCGCAAAAACGTACTGCTGAAAAATGAACAGGAACTGGCGGCCCTCTATGACCAGCGCCTGCCGTCAGACGTCTACGATCGCGCCACTCTGAACCGCTGGCTCAAACGGGAAAAAAAGGCTGGCAATCTGTTTTTTTCCGAAGAAGATATTCTCCAGCAACGGATAGATAGCGATCATAGCCATAATTTTCCACGCTCCATAACTGTTTCCGGCTACGACGTTCCTGTTTCCTACCATTTCGCGCCCGGTGAGGAGAACGATGGCGTCACCTTTCACATTCCGTTGTCGCTTGCGCCGATGCTTGATGCCGCCCCTTTTGAATGGCTGGCGCCGGGGATGTTGGCGGAAAAGGTGACAGCGCTCTTACGCGGCCTGCCGAAAACGCTGAGAAAGCGGTTGGTGCCCCTGAATCTGACGGTGGAAAAGCTGCTCGACGACATGCGCTATGGCAAGGGTTCACTCTACCAGGCGATGCAGTCATCGCTCTTGAAACAATTCAGGGTCGGTATTGTCCGCGCCGACTGGCCGAATACTTTGCCGCCGCATCTCATGGCCCGGTTTTTACTCCATGACCAGAATGGCAAGGCAATGGCCGCTGGCCGCGACCTGGCACTCCTGACGCGAAAGCTATCCGCTGCCAGCGCCGAGGCGGCCCCCGCGGCACAGAAAAATCGGCTGGTGAAGCACTGGCGGAANNGGAAGCTGGTGACGAAAGAATGGAAGTTCGATGGCCTGGCCGAGACCGTCAGCCTCTATGACGCGGCGGGCGGCCTGCGCGCTTTGCTCTTTTCCTGCCTGACGGCAAACGAAGACCAGAGCGCGGTGCGTGTCGAATTTGCCGCCAGCCTGGCTGAAGCTCAGGTCATGAACCGGCGCGGCCTGGCCCTGTTGTACCGGCTGCAATTCGCCGATGGCTGGAAGGCGCTGAAGAAATACGCCGCCACGGCCTTTTCCGGGCCGTCGGTGCTGGCCCTTTTCCCGGATGTTGTAACGAGCCAGGCTCCGGTGGAAAAGCTGCTGTTTCGCCTGCTCATGACCATTTTCCCCTGCGAAGGCGGCATCCCCGATGAAAAAACCTTTCTTGCCGAAGTTGCCCGTGTGCGTGAGGCCGGTTTTTTTGCCTTGGGCCGTGATTTGTGCGAGCGGCTGTTGGCGGCCCTGCGCTTACGCCGGGAAATTGCGACGAAAATAGAGGGCTTGGCGGGTAAGGGCGCGTTTATCGCCGAGAAGCGGGCGATGTTTCAGGAACTGCTGGCCGATATCGCGCCGCCGGATATTTTCGCCCGCGAGGAACCTTTGAACCTTGCCCGCATCGGGCGCCAGTTGCAAAGTCTCTCGGTGCGGCTGGAGCGCTTCGTTTTAAGTCCGGCCAAAGATGAAGAAAAGGCGCGTCAGCTTGCCCCATTTTTGTCGCCTCTGCCGCGCTTGGCGGCAAAGCTCGCGGCGCCATCGGGAGACATCTCCGCCGAAACATGGGAGCTGGCCGCGGGCTACCAGGCCATGGTCGATGAGTTCCGCATCGCGCTCTTTTCCCCGGAGATGAAAACCCTGATGCCAGTCTCGGCTAAACGCCTCACGGCGCTGCGCCAAGAACTGGCGGCGCGGGGCTTGGTGTGAAGCCCTTTTTTACGGAATGATTTCCAGTTCGACGCGGCGGTTTTTGCTTCGTCCCTCCAGCGTGTCGTTATCGGCCAGCGGATTTTGAATACCCATGCCGCGTACTTTTATTGATGCCCGATCGACTCCGATATCCATCAGCATGTCGCGCACGGCTTCGGCGCGGCGGATGGAAAGCCGGGTATTTGCCGGGGCGGCATTATCCGAGGAAACATAACCGCGTACTTCAATCTTCCCTTGCCCAGCCTCTTTGAATTTGCGGACAAAATCGGCGAGTTCCGCGTGCCCTTCATCGGTGAGCGACAGGGAATTGGCTCTGAGCGGCAGGATGGCTTTGAGCCGCGGCAACGCCTTGGCGCTGACCGTCCGCTTGGCATCCTGTTGCAGTGGCGCGATCCGAATCTTCTGTTGGCTTGGTTTGATGATGATGACTTCCTCAATACCATCATTCGCCGCTTGCGGGTGGGTTGCCGCCGCCAATTCCGGTTGCGCCGCGGTGGTGTCCGTTTTGCTGGATGGTTCTGACCGTGCCGCTTGATTTTCTTTCAGATCATTATCCGCTTGACTGTTGCCGGGAGTATTGCTTGCCGCTGGGGTTGTCGCGGGGCCGGTGGCAACGGGATTGTTTATATTTATCTGAGGATTCACGGCACCAGCGCTGGGAGCATCGGTTTTCATCGGCGTAGTGGTGGCGACGACAGGAACAGTCTGACTTTTTGGGATAGGCTGCCACCAGAAAAAATATCCGGCGCCGGCGGCGAGCAGCGCCAGCGCGCTTATGCCAATGACCAGCATCCGGGGATTGAAGCTTTCCTCGCTGTCGCCGCGGCCACGGGCCGGGCCGGCAGCGGAATCCATGCGGATGGAATTGTCAGGGAGAGTGAATCTCCGCATACATTCCTGTACCGCGCCCTGGTCGATGATTCGCCGTTTCCGTTTCGCCCCTTCGATCAGCAACTGCTGACAGATGACGTTGATCTTTTTCGGGATGCCGCCGGAGAAATGGTGTACCGAGCGAATGGCTTTTTCGGTGAGGATGCGGTTTTCCGCCCCGGCGACGCTGAAACGGTGTTTGATGTAGTCGGAAGTTTCCAGCGCCGTCAGCGGTTCGATGGTGTGGATCAGGTTCAGGCGTTGGCGGATGGCGTCGTTGCCGGGACGGGTTAAGGTGGCGTTAAACGAGGGCTGGGCCGAGAAGAAGATGTGGAGCAGTTTAGCGTCGTCCTGTTCAATATTCGAGAGCAGACGCAGTTCCTCCAGATTCTCCTCGCTGATCAAATGGGCTGAATCGACGATCAAAAGCATCTTTTTGTTTTCGCCGTGCCGCTCCTTTAGAAAGGCCTGAAAGTCGAGCATGAACTCGACCTTGGAGTTGTACTCTTTATTCATGCCGAAACCCTGGCCGATGATGTTGAACATCTCCATTTTCAGCACATTGGGATTGGCAATGAACGCCCACAGGATGTCCGGTGGCAACGATTCAGTCAGGGCGCGCAGCAGGGTGGTTTTGCCGACGCCGGATTCGCCGGTAAGCAGCACGAACCCTTTGTTATCGAGGATCCCATAGCGGAGCACCGACAGGGCTTCTCTGTATTTTTCGCCCATCCACAAGAAAGTCGGGTCAGGCTGAAGATCGAAAGGTTCGCAATCGAGTCCGTAAAAGGATTTGTGCATGGAGGCGGTACCTGGCTGTGACAATAAAGTTACCTAAAAAGCTTGACAAGTCCACGTTCTACCATCTCGTCTGTGGAAATGCAAACACTGAGGCCGAGCCGCCTTCAGCCGATAATGCGATTGCCTTCTTTTTGCCTTTATGTTAGAAACGCTGGCGAACGGGTGAGGATGCCCGGCCCGTTTTTCCCCTTTTTTCATTGAGTTCTGAATTTCGTTCTTGCCAGTCAGGAGCCACCGTGAAAGACCGTTTCTATCGTGTTGTTTCCATCACCGTCGCCGGTCTCGTCGTTTTCGCCTCGTTTACAGCCCAGGCCGCCGAAAATCAGGTATCCCACGAAGTTTATCTGGAGCGAGCCAACGCCCTGGTCCGTTCGTCTCAGCATTCCGCCGCCGCCATGGCCTTACAGCAAGCCACCCACCTGGCCGGCGACAAGTATCCGTCCCTCTATATGCGCCTGGCTACTTTGTATTATGGCCTGGGCCTGATTCCCGACGCCATTGCCGCTGGGGAAAAGGCGGTTTCTCTGTCGCCGCGGATGAAATGGTACAAATTCGATCTGGCAAAGTTCTATCTGGTGAATAAGCAGTATCAGCGGTCCAAGGAACAACTTCTGGCCCTGTTGCAGATCGATCCGGGATTTGCGCTGGCTTATGTGTACCTCGGCTATGATTATCTCGCCCTCGGTGACAAAAACATGGCTTGGTTCTGTCTTGAGTTGTCGGATAGGCTCGGGCGGGATGGCAACCTGCTGCGGCAGAAATTACAGGTTGCCGGAGGCGGCTCGCCGGCGGAGCCGGAGGCGTTGGCCCAAGGGCAGCCAGCGTACTTTCGTTTCATCAGAACAAACAGCCGCGAAGAAGCCGATGCCCTTTTGAGACAGATAAAAGGCGGCAAATCGTTTGGAAATCTGGAGTTGGAACTTCAGAACAGCAGAGACGCCAATGCCGATTTTGGTTTGATCACCGCGCCGGAACTTGATCAAAATGTCGCCGAGCAACTGGCGGAGACGAAGGTTTTCACGCCGCCGGTGGTGGTACAGACCGGTTCCGATTATCTGGTAATGCAAAGGATACTGCCCTTCAATCGCGCCGCCTGGGCTCGTCTGGAAGCGGGCGGGGGCACGGCCCCAGTCGTGGCCAGTGCCACATT
>DOMU01000051.1 GCA_003509305.1 Desulfobulbaceae bacterium
GGCGGTATGCAGCGCCTGGCGGTTTTCGCAGGCATAGCCTGCGATTTTATTCAGCACGGCGCCACGCCGCATCGCTTTGAATTGCTTAATTATCTGGCACTGATCGGCCAGGGTTTGCAAGGCGGAGAGCGCCCTATCATCAATCCGCTCGGTGGCATAGAGCAGGCGAAAGGGGCCGTTATCACAGACATAACACGCCATGCGCCCGGATAAGGCGCCTTCGGCGGTCAGGTCGTAGGGATGTCTGGCCAACTCCCGCAAAATTGCCGTCGCCGGCGCGGTGGCGAAAATGAAGCGTTCTTCGATCATATTCCCTCCTGCCAAATGGCGGCTTCGGCCCGCTGACGCAGGCTGGCGATGGTGGCGCGGTAATCGCTGGAACCGTATACCGCCGAACCGGCAACGAAAATATTGGCCCCGGCGGCGGCGATGGCGGCAATGCTCGTGGCAGCGACGCCACCATCGACCTCAATATCGAGTTGCAGGCCGCGCTCGCGGGCGGTTTGCCGCAGCGCCGCGATTTTCCTGAGTGACGACTCGATGAATTTCTGGCCGCCGAAACCGGGATTGACCGACATCAGCATCACCAGATCGACTTCATCAAGGAGATAATCGAGGGTGGAAAGCGGCGTTGCCGGGTTGAGCACCACACCGGGACGGCAGCCGCGCCCGCGAATCTGGCCAGCCAGTCGATGTGGATGCGGGCCGGATTCGACGTGCACGGTGATCCAGTCGGCGCCGGCGTCGGCGAAGACGTCGATATATTGGCTGGGATTTGCGATCATCAGGTGCACGTCCAAAGGCGTCTTCGCCACTTTTTTCACGGCCTTGACCACCAGTGGGCCAATTGTGATATTGGGCACGAAATGCCCGTCCATGACATCGATATGGATCAGATCGGCACCGGCTTCTTCGACAGCTTGGATTTCTTCGGCCAGGCGGCCAAAATCGGCGGACAGGATGGATGGCGCGATGGCGACGGTTGGCATGGAATGCTCCTGGAAAAAGTAAGATTTCAACCTACGGGTAACCGTCTGAGCATATCACCCGGTACGCTTTCCAGCAAACCTTCCAATTCCAGATAGATGAGAATCTCGGCGAAACGGGCGGCGGAAAGCCGGGAACGGGCGAGAATATCCTCGCGGCTTTGCGGATAGGATTCGACGAGCGCCAGCACCGCCGCTTGTTCATCGGTCAGGATAATCTCTTCTCTGTCGGCGGCGGCCGCTTTTCTGGCGCCGATACCGTCCAGCGCCGCCAGTATGTTATCCACCGACAAGGCGATGGTTGCGCCGTCGTGCAACAGCGCGTGGCAACCGGCGCTCTTCGCCGAATCAACCTGGCCGGGCACGGCGAAAACCTCACGGCCAATATCGAGCGCCATCTGGGCGGTGATCAGGGCGCCGGAGCGTTGTGCCGCCTCGACGACAACGATTCCCTCGCCGAGAGCGGCAATGATGCGGTTACGCGCCGGGAATCGGAAAGCCTCCGGTGGTGTTCCCAGTGGGTACTCGCTGAGAAGCAGTCCCCTTTCCCGCATGTCGGCAAACAATTTGGCATTAGCTGGTGGATAGGGTACATCAAGGCCGGAGCCGAGAACGCCGATGCTTTTGCCACCAGCGGTCAAAGCTCCGGCATGGGCCTGGCCATCAATACCTAAAGCCATGCCGGAGACCACCACCAGATGCCGCGCCAGCCCCTGGGCAAAAGTAAAGGAGATTCGGCGGCCATAGCTGCTGGCCGCCCTGGAGCCGACCACGGCGATGGCGCGTTTTTGCAAGAGAGAAACATCACCAGCGGCGTACAAGATTGGCGGCGGGTCGGCGAGGTGAAGCAGTTTTTCCGGATACTCCGATTGGTTGTGGCAGATGCAGACGCCGCCCAACTCGGCGAGGCGTTCTTCTTCGGCGCGCACAGTGGGCAAGAGAGAAGCGGCCCGAACGGCTGCCCGCCGCTGCTTTTCGCTGAGGCCCATAACCTCACGAAGCGCTTTCTCCGGGGCGGCGCAAACGGCTGCGGCATCACCGAAATACGAGATCAGCCGCCAGTAGGCGACGGCGCCGATTCCCGGGCTGAAGCTCAGGCACATGGTAGCCTGAGCCGGAGTCATCGCTGAGGCGGACATCAGTTGGTCATGAACACCCGCAGTTCGCCAATGCGCGACGGATGCTTCAATTTAGAGATGGCCTGCGCCTCAATCTGACGGATGCGTTCCCGTGTGACGGTGAAACAGCGCCCGACCTCTTCCAGAGTGTGGTCGTATTCCACATTGATGCCATAGCGCATTCGCAGCACCTTGGCTTCCCTGGGCGTCAGTGATGACAGCGCCCGTTCCAGGCAATCGTGCAGGCTTATAACCATAGCCGCCTCCTGCGGGTCAGGACTGTGACGGTCCTCAATGAAGTCGCCGAGTGAGGTTTCGCCGTCGTTGCCGACCGGGGTGTCGAGAGAAATGGCGTCTTTAGCGATTTCCAGCGCCGCCTTGACCTTTTCCACTTCCATGCCAAGGATTTCGGCCATTTCCTCCGCTGTCGGCTCGCGCTGCGTTTCGATCAAGAAATTTTTCGACACGCGCAGCAGGCGGTTGATGATTTCGATTACATGCACTGGCAGGCGGATGGTACGTCCCTGGTCGGCGATGCCACGCATAATCGCTTGACGAATCCACCAGGTGGCGTAGGTACTGAATTTATAGCCGCGATGGTAATCGAATTTTCCCACCGCTTTGATCAAGCCGATATTACCTTCCTGAATCAGGTCGGAGAATTGCAGGCCACGGTTGAGAAAGCGCTTCGAAACCGAAATCACCAGCCGCAGGTTGGCGCGTACCAGCTCATCTTTGGCTCGTCTGGTCATTTCCCGGCCCGCCTCCACCTCGTCGAGCAGACGATGCAAACCGTTCATGTCGATACCGGATTCGGCCAGTATCTGGCGATTGATCCAGCCTTCAATCTCCTGCGGTCTTCTGGCGGTTTTCATTTCGTCCATCACCCGCGCCGCCATCTCGTGGAAGCAGCGGGAGAGTTTCTCCATGCCAGCGGCGGCGGCGTTGACGTATTCGGCGCAGAGCAGGCCACCGTCGAAAATGGCGGCGATTTTCTTCCCGATGACCGCCATTTCCCGGCGCAGGGCGCTGGTCTCGCCACTGCCTGGTGCCACCAGCGCACGAAAACGCGCCAACAGTGTCTGCCGCCGTTCGTCGAGGGCCAAGGCTTCGGCCACTTTAGCGAGGAACTCTCGGCTGCTCTCGGCAATCGCTTGGCTATCGTCGGCCTGGACGCTGGGTATCACTTCGCAAATACGTTCCTCGTTTTTTTCCACCTCTTTGGCCAGTTCTTTCAAGGCGGGCATGGCAACCACGGTTTGCAGCACCGCGTTCTGCATCCGCCTTCGGCCATATTCCATCATTTTTGCCAGCTTCAGTTCCTCTTTGTGGCTTAAAAGCGTCATCCGCCCCATTTCCTTGAGGTAGATGTTCATCGGGTCCGCCGACTGACCGTCGCCGTTCTCATCATGGCTGGAGTGGCGGTGATTCCCTTTGCGACCGTCACGGCTACCACGGTCACGGCGGTTTGCGCCATAGGTGGGGTTGCTTTCCACCACTACCAGGTCATCCTCGCGTTGTCCGCTGCCGGTCAGATCGTAAAGCGAGGGGCTTCCATCCAATCCAAAAGAGTCAATGCCGCTAAAACGGGCGAACTTGTCATTTTCTTCGTCCTGCTCGTCGTTGTAGGCCATCCATTTCCTCCAGGAAATCCCGTTTCACCATGATCGGCTTCGCGCCCCTGACGCGATAAAAACCTGGGAAAAATACCACGATCCGAAAATAGCCGAACTATTGGCAACGAAAACCGGAACAAAGTCAAGATGTTTTTATACCACGTTTTCAGTCACCGCTCGAAAGTTCCCGATCAGCCTCTTGTTTTTGTTGGAGGAGTTCCCGGACCAGCGGCTGATTTCCGTCCTCACGCGCTTTTCTGATTTCCGCGAGAAGCCTGCGCGAAGTTTCGCGCAGACGGTAACGCCTGAGCCAGAGCAGAATATCATCCAGTTCGCCTTGGGGATCGCCTAAAAAGCGCCCGCCGTCCTCGGCGAAAATTTCGACAGCCATCGCGCGTTCAGCCCCCGGTGGCAATATGGCTAAAAGGTCTTCGGCGGTGGCTTCCGGTCTCTCGCGCAAGAGGTTTTCCAGGGCGCGGCAGAGAATCCGCCCGCCATCGCCGAGGCAATCACGGATACCGGCATCGATCAGGGTGGTGAAACTCCAGGGATGCAGCAGCATAAAACTGGCCAGGCGCCGTTCTTCCGGCAGCAGCGCCGGCACCCGTTGCGGCGGCGAAACAGCCTGACCGGCAGGTTCATGTGGCATGGGGGCCGTGACAAAATCCGGCGGTGGTTCTTGCCGCATTTCCCGGCGTGATGACATTTCCGGCGGGCATCTTTCTTCGATGGTTTGGGCGTCGATACCCAAACGCCCGGCGAAATGGCTGATGACGAGACGCCGGTACAGTGGGCTGGCCGCCGCCACGAGTGTCTTCAGTTCACCCACAATCAGCCGTTTGCCGTCAAGACTCTGGCCATGACGGGCGATCAGCTGTTCGAGGAAAAATTCCGGCAACGGCGCCGCCTGACCCAGCAGCTCCCGCACGGCGGCCAGGCCATTTTCCCGCACGAAACTGTCCGGGTCGTGCCCAGCCGGCAGAAGCGCCACCCGACCCGTCATTTCTTCAGCGAGAAAGAGCGGCGCCGCCCGCATTGCCGCCTTCAATCCTGCCTCATCACCATCAAACAGCAGGATAATCTCTTCGGCCAAAGGTTTCAAAAGGCGCAACTGTTCTTTGGTCAAGGCCGTGCCCAAAGGCGCCGCCACCTCCTCGCAACCGTGTCCCACCAAAGAAACCAGGTCGAAATTGCCCTCAACCACCACCGCCCGCCGCGCTTTGCCAATCGCCTGCCGCTGCTGGAAAAAACCGAGCAGCAAATGGCTTTTGCTGAAGATGGCGCTTTCCGGCGAATTCAGGTACTTCGGTTTGCCATCGCCCTGGATGGCCCGGCCCCCAAAACCGCTGACATGGCCTTTACCATTAAAAATCGGAAAGATGATACGGTCGCGGAAGCGGTCGTAGCCGCCGCCGTCTTCTTTTTTCACAATCAGGCCGAGGCTGACCGCCAGTTTCCGCTCTTCAGTAGACAGGTGTTTATCGAGGAAATTCCAACCTGACGGCGCGCAGCCGAGGGCGAAACGCTGGCGCATCGCCTCGCCGATGCCGCGTTTATCGAGATAATTCCTGGCGGCGGTGGCGGCGGGGCTGGCCAGATGTTTGCGGAATATATCAGCCACCTTGCCGTTCAGGCGGAACATCGCCTCCTGCATTTCCCGTTGGCGCCGCTCGCGCTCCGACAGCTTTTTCTCTGGCAGGGCGATGTGACAGCGGGCGGCCAGATCTTTCAAAGCCGCCGGAAAATCAACGTGATTATATTCTTTGACAAACTCAATAACGTCGCCTGACTTACCGCAGCCGAAACAGTAAAAGCTGGCGGTGCCGGGATAAACGTAGAACGAGGGCGTCTTTTCGCCATGAAAGGGGCACAGCCCCATGAAATTGGCGCCGCTTTTGCGCAAAACGACATGCTCGCCGATTAAGCGGACAATGTCGGTCTCGGCTTTGACACGGGCGACGATATCCTCGTTGTCGTTGGAAAGAGCCATGGCACACCTTGGAGAGAAAAGGGGCAACAATAATACCCTGGCCGCGCCGCTCATGGGGAAAAATGTCGCGGTGGCAGGCGGCAGCCTTTCTTATACGATAAGTAAAATCTTGACAGCGGGCCGCGTTTTATTACTTTGTTGGCGCCTGTTGTGGCGGTATTTCCCTTAAAAATCCAGGAGGAACGGCGATGACCAATACAATGAAAACATTTGTCTTCATGGCGGCCATGGTCGCCCTGTTCATGCTGGTTGGCCAGGCTTTGGGTGGGCGCGGCGGCATGATGGCCGCCCTGGTGATGGCGGTGGCGATGAATTTCTTTGCCTACTGGTTCAGCGACAGAGTGGCCCTGCGCATGAACCGGGCACGGGAAATCACCTACCAGGACGCGCCGGATTTATATCAACTGATTTCGTCACTCGCGGGCCGCGCCGGCTTACCGATGCCAAAGGTTTGCATCGTCGATAGCGACACGCCAAACGCCTTTGCCACCGGGCGCGACCCAGAGCATGCGGCAGTGGCCGTGACCACGGGCCTGATCCGCCTGATGAACCGCGACGAACTGGAGGGCGTCATCGCCCATGAGCTGGGACATATAAAAAACCGCGATATTCTCATCAGTTCGATCTCGGCGACCATGGCCGGGGCGATCAGCTATCTGGCGACCATGGCTCAGTGGTCGATGCTGTTCGGTGGCCGTTCGAGCAATGGCGAAGGCGGCAATCCAATAGCGGCGATTGTGGCGATAATTGTCGCGCCGCTGGCCGCGTCACTGATCCAAATGGCTATTTCGCGCAGCCGCGAATACCAGGCCGACGCCGCTGGCGCCGCCATCTGCGGCAACCCGCGCGCCCTGGCCCAGGCTTTAGGGGAACTGGAAAGCTATAACCGGCAGTTGCCGATGGCGATCAATCCGGCCAGTGCCCAGATGTATATCGTCAATCCACTGACTTCCGGCCAACTGGCCAGCCTTTTTTCCACCCATCCGCCGATTCAGGAACGCATCCAGCGCTTGCTGGCAATGGATAGGCGCTGAGTGGTGGCAAGGCTTTTTCTATTGCCCGAAACCGCTCTTCTTTGGTATATCCTAGAAAATACTCCCTGGCCCGTTTGCTTTAGGCGGCGCGTCGTAATCCGTGTATTGCCGGGACGGAAAGCCTGGCCGTAATTTTCTTACTATGCGAAAACACTATTATTTTCTGTTTACCAGCGACGACGGCACCGTCTGGCGATTGTCGTGTAACCGTAAGCGGCTCATACAAATCGGAGCCGCCACCGCCGTCTTTTTCATCCTCTTTACCGGTTTGGGCCTGCGCTCGGCAGCGCTCGGCGTGCAGTCCGTCAGCCTGAGCGCCAAAGTCGCGGCGCTGGAACGGCAGCTGGCGGTAAAAGACACTGAATTGCTGGCGCAACAACAGCGGGGTCAAATGGAACAAGAGAGGCTGGAAGCGAAAGTCGCGGCCTTGACCTCGGAAAAAGACACGATAATGGCGACGGCGGTACGGGAGCTTTCTTCGCGCAGCGCTTTGATTGATGAGATGCTGACGAAAATCGGCCTCAATCCGGAAATCGCCGACATCGGTGACAACCCGAATCAAGCCCAGGCGAACGCCAATATCGGTGGCCCGTTTATCGCCCCACAATCCCCAGCGGCTAATTTACTGAACCGGGCCGACCTCTCTCTGGCAACGCTGAGCAGGCTGCCACTCGGTATGCCAACCTACGGTTCGTTGACCTCGCCCTTTGGCAACCGCACAGATCCGTTGAATGGGCGGCGCGCTTTCCATGCTGGGATAGACTTCAAAACCAACTCGCATGGTCGGGTTTTCGCCACCGCCGACGGCGTGGTTAAACAAGCCGGTTGGAACGGTAACTTCGGGCGCTATGTGGAAATCGATCACGAAAATGGGTACAGCACGGCCTACGCCCATCTTCGTAAATTCACGGTCAAGGCTGGCAAACGGGTGCAACGTGGGGAAGTGATTGGCTATGTTGGGAGTTCCGGGCGCTCAACCGGGCCGCATCTCCACTATGAGCTGCGCTATCAAGGCCTCGCTATGAATCCCCACCAATACATAAGGATCGACGAAACTATTCGTGTCCAAAAGCAACAAAAGCTCAGGAAAAGATAATGTTCACGAAGAAAGACACAGATACGGACGATATGCGCAAGGCCGAAAGTGAGGCCGTCGCTTCGATCATCGACAAAACCATGGTGATCACCGGTGAGATTTCTTTTCAGGGGAAAACCAAGATCGACGGAACACTAACCGGAAATATTAGCGGAGAGCATCTCATCCTCAGTCCCAGTGGTAAAATCACCGGCGATATCAAGGTCGCCTCATTCACTTGTTTTGGCGCACTGCGCGGCAACGTCGACGCAGGGATTGTCATCGCCAGAAAGGGATGCGTCATCCACGGCAAAATCGTCGCCGGTAGCCTGACGGTGGAACCCGGCGCCGTACTGGATGGGGAAATCAAAGCCGCTTTGAGCAAAGGACGGCTGGCACCGGAAACTGACCCGGCCCGCCTCCCGTCCACGCCGAAAGAAACGGCGCCAGCAGGAGAAAAGAAATAGGACAGACCGGGCGCCATGTCTCAAAATGTTCATGTCTCAAACCTTCTCCGCTGCCCGGAGTGCGGCAATGATCAGGAATTTGTCGAAGTCTCCGGAGAAGTGATCACCACCACCTTCTATCAGCAGAATCCAGACGGCAGCTTTACACCCGTTGACCAGGAAGATGAACAGGCCAGCGGCCAGCGTTTGTATTGCGGCAAATGTGAGAAAGATATTACCGCCCTCTACGAGCGTTTTGCCGAGATGGTTTTTTGATTTTTATCGTTGCCAGCGTGAATACGCAAAGCAAAGAACGCGGGCGAAAAAAAAGCGTGTATTCTTCCAAGAATACACGCTTTGACGCAGTAAACATTTATCTGCGATCAGACGCAGCCAGTCGGCTTGGGCAGACCAGCCATTTTGCAGGCTCCTTTGCCAGGGCCGCTTGGGAACAGCTCGTAAATGCGTTTGAGCGGGAAACCAGTGGTCTTGGAAAGAATACGCACCATCGGCGCGATGCCATTCTTTTTGTAGTACTCCTGAAGGGCGTCGATGACTTTCTTGTGCTCATCGGTCAGCTCGGCGATGCCTTCGGAAGCTTTTACATATTCAACCCAGTTCTGATTCCATTCTTCCATGCCCTTAAGCAGGAACCCGTCCTCGTCCACCGTAAAACTAGAACCATTGTATTCCAGCGTTGGCATCCTCTACCTCCTTGAAATAATTGCATTTATGGCTTACGCCCTCAGCGGAGTACGCGCTCCTCAAACTCAACTGGGAGTATTACAATAGCCAAGATGCTTTGTCAATAGGATGGAGACCCATTTTCTCAGCGAAACGAAACGCTCGGAATATGCAGTATAATAATGAGTTATATATTGGAGTAATACTTTGGCCTTCCCGATGCCCGCCGTCCTTTCCTCTTGCGGTGAAACGGCGAAGAGGGTAAACCGTCGCCCTGCTTCCACAAGGCGTTGTCCGCCAACAAACCGTGAAATCATTTCATTTTTCCACCGCCATGCTGCCAGTCCTTCGCCGTCACGCCCAATCGCCGATCATCCAGGGAGTTGTCATTATCATCGCCATCGTCTTTATTTTCTGGGGTGTTGGCGCCAATCTGATGCAGAAAGGTGGCCAGTCGGCGCTCACCGTCGGCGATGAACAAATCGGTTTCGAGGAGTACCAGCGCGCCTACGAGCGGCTACACGAGGATGTGGCCGCCCGCTTTGGCGGCAATCTTTCCAAAGAGATGGCCGATAATCTGCATCTCAAAGAGCAGGTGATAGATCAGCTTGTTCAGGCGGCTCTCCTGCGTCAGGGCGCCAAGGAAATCGGCCTTGAGATCAGTGGCAAAGAGGTTCAGGATGCCATCACCGCCATGCCACAATTTCAGGACGGAGGAAAATTCAGCCTGGAAAAATACAACGCGCTCCTGGCCGCCAACCGCTTAACCCCCAACACGTTTGAAAGCGGGTTGCGCCACGATTTGTTACGGGAAAAGGCGACGCGGGAAATCGGGCGCTTTGTCAGCTCCGCCAGCGACCAGGAAGTGGATGATCTCTTTCAATACAATAACCAGCGGGTGGTCCTTTCCCTGCTCCGTTTCCGCCCCGCCGCCTACCGTGACCAGATCAAAGTGGACGACAAGTCGCTTGCCGCCTGGTACGAAGGCGAAAAAAATGCCTTCAAGACGCCGCCGGAAATTAAAGTCCGTTATCTCGCCTACCGTTTCGCCGATACTGACCAGACAATTACCATCAGCGACGAGCGGATACGCCAGTATTACGACGAACATGCCGACGAATTCACCCACCCGGAGATGCGGCGCCCGCGCATCCTGTTCCTCAAGGCGGATGCCACCAACTTACCAGCGAAAATGCAGGAAGCCGAAGCCTTGCGGGCGCGAGCGCTGGCCGGCGAAGATTTTGAGACGCTGGTGCGACGCTATTCCGAGCATCCGAGTAAGACCACGGGCGGCGACGTCGGGCTTTTACCGAAAGCCGGTTCCGGCAGCCCAATCGAAGATATGCTTTTTTCCCTGCAACCAGGTGATATCGGCCCGGCGGTCAGTGTGCAGGACGGGGTATTTCTGATGCAGCTTGTCGAAATTCAGGCGGCGCGACAGGAAGCCTTCGATCAGGTTAAAGAGGATATCGCCGGCCAGCTCCGGCAAAAAGAAGCGGAAAGCCTGGCCTTCAAGCGCGCCAATGACGCCTACGAAGGGATCATCGGCGCCGGCAGTATTGAAGCCTATCTACAAAAGAATCCACAGGAGCATCTGCAAACAACCGATTTTTTCCGCCAGGATCAGCCGTCTCCCGGCCTGGCCCATGATCCGGAGCTGCTGGCGAAAATTTTCGCCCTGAACGGCGGTGAACTCAGCTCCTTGCTCAAGGCCTCGGAAGGTTATTTTGTTGTCTTTGCCGATGAGAAGAAAGCGCCAGTGGTGCCGGATTTGGCCGCGGTGCGCCCTCAGGCGGAACAAAGATACGTCGAGGCTAAAGCCAAAGAAATGGCCACCGAGAAGGCGAAAGAGGCTCTGGCGGCTTTGCGTGGCGGCAAGAGCATGACTGAAGTCGCCAAAACCTTTGGCCTTGGCGTCGAACAACCACCAGCCGTCAGCCGCCGGGAATGGCCTCAGGAGTGGCCGCCGGAAATGATGAAAACGGTTTTTGCCCTCAGTAATAAATCGCCTTATCCCGTCACGCCCGCCGTCATTGATGACGACCACTTGGTGTATGTATTCAGGGAGCGGCAAAAGGCCGATGTCGCCGGCCACGAGGCTGAACTCAGCCAATTACGCCAATCACTTCTGCAATTCAAACGCGAGCGGCTTTTGCAAGCGTTCCTCGATCAGGAACGGCTGGGGACGAAAATCCACCAAAATCCCAATCTGTAAAATAAGCGGGCCGGCGGCTTTCTTGCCGCTCCCGCTTACCTTCTTCCTCACGGTCTTCCTCTTTTTCGCTCGCCTTCGAGGAAGTCAATGCTATAGTTAACGTCTTTTTCTGGCCCACGGTGTGCCGGAATCCGATCTCTGCATATTTTTTTTGTCATGAATACACCCGCGGCCACTCTTCCTCTTGAACAGTATCGGCGACTTTCCGCTTTTGAGCAAACCCTCCTGCGTTTCCTCTCGGTTTTTTACGAACCAGCCAACCCAACCTTAATTGTCGCCTGTCTGTTCAAACTCGATCTGCGCAACAATCGAGGCAATCGGCCAACCACGGCCAATATCCAGCACTACATTCAGAAATTTGTCCAGAACGGTCTCCTGACCGAAGATCGCATCTGTTGTCCGGAGCTGATGGAAACGCTGGCGAAAATGACGGTGACCGACGGCGGTTTCGCCCGTTACGCGAAGATCATTCGCAGCGAAGCGCCGCTCGTTGGCGGTGTTGGCAAATGGTCAACCCGTTGCTGGCGCGCCGCCCGCGACCTGCGCATCGGCCTTTACCTGGCCGATTTCGATATCATTGAGGAATGCGAAAAATTCCTTGTCACCCAATGTCAGGAATTCAGCCTCGAACCGCCGGTGATCAGCCAAGTGGTGGCCGGGCCGTTTGACCACGCCTGGCTGGAATCGTACGCCCTTTCCTATCGTTTTTATCTGCTTGGCGAGACGCTGGCCGAGGCCCAGCGCGATTTACGCGGCATCGAGCCAGTCGTCGGTTACCTGGCCGAATTCGTCACCTCGCCGGAACTGGCCGCCGATGAACTGGTGCCGTTCCAGCGTCTTCTGTTTCAGCAGCTTGTTTTGCAAGGCGATCTGGCC
>DOMU01000030.1:0-2118 GCA_003509305.1 Desulfobulbaceae bacterium
CTGCGCCTCGACCACCAACCGCAATTTCAATGGCCGCATGGGCAAAGGCGGCATGGTGCATCTGATGAGTCCGTCTTCGGCGGCGGCGGCGGCCGTTGTCGGCGCCATCGCCGACCCGCGCCCATTCATCGGTCAATAAGGAGAGTTTATGAAAACATTCGGCGGCCAGGCGATATTCCTGGATAGAAGCGATATCAACACCGATGAAATCATCCCGGCCAAATACCTGAGTATGATCACAAAGACCGCCTTGCGCCCGCATCTGCTCGAAGATCTGCTGTTGGACGGCAAACCCTTCGACGCGCACAGTCAAGAGATGCAAGCGGCAAAGGTGGTGGTCAGCCGCGCCAATTTCGGTTGCGGTTCATCGCGCGAGCACGCGGTCTGGGCCTTTGAGGTTAACGGCATCAACCTCGTCATCGCCGAGAGCTTCGCCCGCATCTTCCGGCAAAACATGTTCAACTGCGGCATTCTGGCGATAGCGCTTGATAAAGAGCATATCGACGCCTTGTTCGCCTTGGCCCCGAAAGGCGCGGTGACGGTGACGGTTGATCTGGCGGCGGAAAAACTGAAGGCGGAAGCCGGCGGCGTCTATGAATGCGACTTTCAACTGAACGATTTCGACCGCGAGCTGGTCGGGGCTGGTGGCTGGCTATCCTATGCCGACGAGCGCTATTGACGGCTCGGCTCGCTGAGCGGNNCTCTTCGCCGCCGGCAACAGCTTTTTTCAATCCCGGAAGGCCGCGCCGGGTGGCGCATCCGGGCCGACGATCGTCAGGTGCTTCTCGGCGCCGTAGCGGACAGAAACCTGGCCATAGCGGGCGTAAATGGCGCCGATCTGCTGGCCGTCCGGGCCGGGCACTCTCATGCCGTCATAGCTGATTCGCATATGCGCCCAGTCGTCGTAATGCCCGCGCGCCAGGTTAAACTCCCGCAGCCATTTTTTTAACTGTGCTTCGGTCAGGTTTATTTCCGTCCAGTACAGGCCGTCGAGTGTCCAAGCCCGGTCAAGCGCCAGCAGCGCGGTTGGCTCCGTCTCTGGCCCGTTATAAAAGTAGCGGTACTGGGGCAGGATGATGCCGTTGGTGAAGATTGGTTCAACACTGAAATCGCGGCCCAGTTGGACATAATGCGGCAGACTGGCGCAGCCGGAAAACAGCGATGCCGCCAAAAGCGAAGTTATGAACGCCAACACGGGGTTTGTCCGCATTCTCTTTCGTCAGTGGGAGATTGGAGAAGAATCGGTTGATTGATGCCCCCAACTTTGCCATAGTGCGTCGTCTAAAGCAACGTTTCTTGAATTAAGGCGCGTGTATGAAAAAACAGATGGTGCTTTCCGTGTTGACCAGAGACCGGCCCGGTGTCATCGCCGACATTACCGGCGCGATTTTCCGGCTCGATGGAGATCTGGCCGACCTGAAACAGTCGGTGCTGTCGGGTTATCTGACGATGATTCTCGTCGCCAATTTCCCGGCGGGCGTGACGAAAGACGAACTGACCGCCGCCATCGCCACCAGCGAAAACGCGACGGATTTCCAGGTATCGGTCAAAGAGTTGGCCGCTCCTTTGGCCAGCGACCCGCCTTTGCCAAAGGAAACGTTTATCATGACCGTGCAGGCGGCCAACCGAAGCGGTTTGGTCTATCAGGTGAGCCATTTCTGCTGCGAACGCGGCATCAACATCCTCGACCTGACGACAACCCTGCATGATGGACGCTATGCCATGGCGCTTCAGCTTGATCTGACCGGCATCGCCTCGCTCGCCGCTTTGCGTGAGGATCTGGCGGCCTTCGCCGAAAAAACGGGCTTAAGTCTCACCTTGCAACACAACGATCTCTTTCAGGCCACGCAAGATGTGCGCCTGTACTGATACGGCTCTTCTTTTAATTCTCTGCACACCGCCATGCTGCAATCAGAAAATATCCTCACCACCGTCGAGATGATCCAGAGGGAAAATCTTGATGTTCGCACCGTCACCATGGGCATCAATCTGCTTGATTGCCGCGGCGGTTCGATCCGCGCCACCCGCGAACGGATCCACGACAAGATCGCCCGCCGCGCCGGTAATCTGGTCGAAGCCTGCAACGCCGCCAGTGAGAAATTCGGCATTCCGGTGGTG
>DOMU01000030.1:2163-2698 GCA_003509305.1 Desulfobulbaceae bacterium
GCGGCGGCTTCGGAAGTCGGTGTCGATATTCTCGGCGGTTTCTCGGCGCAGGTGGAAAAAGGAATGACCGCAAGTGACCGCGAGCTGATCGCCGCCATTCCGGAAGCCATTGCCACAACGAAGAAAATCTGCGCCTCGCTCAACATCGCCTCGAGCCAAAAGGGCATCAACATGGACGCCTTGGCCATGATGGGGCCAACCGTGAAAGCGCTTGCCGAAAAAAGCGCTGGCCAGGGCGGATTCGCGGCGGCAAAATTTGTGGTTTTCTGCAATCAGCCCGGCGACAATCCCTTTATGGCCGGGGCGATTCATGGTTTGGAAGAGGCTGATGCCGTGCTGAACGTCGGCGTCAGCGGGCCAGGCGTCATCGCCCGCGCCTTGGAACGGCGGATCGCCTGTTGTGGCGCGGCGGATTTGCGTCTTGATGACCTCGCGGAAAATATCAAGCAAACCACTTTCCGTGTCACGCGCTGCGGCGAGCTGATTGGCCGCCACGTGTCCGAGGCCTTGGGCGTCGAGTTCGGCGTCGTCGATT
>DOMU01000221.1 GCA_003509305.1 Desulfobulbaceae bacterium
CGCTGGCGGTACTTGCGGTCAGCGCCTTTATCGGCGTGTATCTGCGCGTGCCCGCCGGTGCTCTGCTGGCGCCGGTGCTGTCCGCAAGCGCGCTGCAACTGGGTGGCTGGCTGCACATCGAACTGCCGCAGTGGCTGCTGGCGGCAACCTATGCGGCACTCGGCTGGAGCATAGGACTCCAGTTCACCCGCCAGGCGCTGCGCTACGCGCTCCGTGCGTTGCCGCTGATGCTGGCGTCGATCGTGGCGCTGATTCTGATCTGCGGAGGACTTTCCTGGCTGTTAGCACAAGCTGTCGGCGTCGATATGCTCAGCGCCTACCTGGCGATGAGTCCCGGCGGCATGGACACGGTGGCGATCATCGCCACATCCAGCCCGGTTAACATCCCCTTTGTCATGACCCTGCAAGCGGCGCGTTTAATTATTGTTATCATCTTTGGCCCGCCGTTGGCCCGGTTTGTGGCCGAGAAGACCGCACCCCGCCTCCGCTGAGGTGACGATTTTTTACAAAGTCGTAAGCTGGAATGGTCGCGAAAAAAACTGTCCCGGAATCCAAATGGGGTCATGGCGCCAGCTCGCGCAGAATTTCCCTGGCGATGATCAGCCGCTGCACTTCGCTGGTGCCTTCGTAGATGGTGGTGATGCGGGCGTCGCGGGCGTAGCGCTCAACCGGAAAATCTTCAGTGTAGCCGTAGCCGCCGAGCATCTGCACCGCTTTATAGCAGGCGCGGTTGGCACTTTCGGTGGCAAAAACCTTGGCCATTGATGCCTGTTTGGCGTAGGGGCGTTTGCTGTCCTTCTGGAAAGCGGCGTTCAGCAGCAGCAACCGGGCCGCTTCCAGCTCGGTATAGGCGTCGGCGATCATCCATTGAATAGCTTGGAAATTGGTGATTTTCTGGCCGAACTGCTCGCGTTCCGCCGCGTAGCGCGTGGCGGCGTCAATGGCGGCAAGGCCAACTCCCAGCCCTAAAGAACCAATGCCGATGCGACCGCCGGCCAGTTCGGCGACGGCAATACGAAAACCATCGTTCAATTTACCCATCATCGCCGACGCCGGAACCCGGCAATCGGTGAAAATTAACTCATTCGTGGCTGAGACGCGCTGGCCCATCTTATGTTCTTCCTTGCCAACGGTCAGCCCAGGCGCCCCCGCTTCGACCAGGAAACAGGAGATACCCTTGCCTTTGGGCGCCGTTTTATCCGTCACCGCCCACACCACGAACACCCCGGCATAAGGGGCCGAGGTGATGAAGATTTTCGAACCGTTGATGATATAAAAATCGCCATCTTTTACCGCTGTGGTCTTCATGCCGGCGGGGTCGGAACCGGCGCAGGTTTCCGTAAGACCGAAGCTGCCGGCGGCGTATTCGCCAGAGCAGATTTTCGGGATGTATTGCTGTTTCTGCTCCTCGGAGCCAACCGCCTGGATCACCTCGCAGACCATGTTATTGACGGAAACCGTGACCGCGGTGGCGGCGCAGGCACGGGCAATTTCCGTCATCGCCAGGCTGAAGGCGATGCTGCCAGCTTCGGCGCCGCCGTAAGTTTCGCGGACATTCAGGCCCATAAAACCCAGCTCGGCCAGCTTTTTCAGATTGGCGAGGAAAATGCCCCGGTCTTTGTCCTGATCAAGTTTCGCGGCCACTGGTTCCAATTCGGCCTTGGCAAAGTCGCGCGCCGTTTCCTGAATCAGCTTCTGTTCCTGGCTCAAATCCAGATTCATATCTCCTCCTTCATAAAAATAAATGGGGATGCGTTTCGCTCAATGCGTCATGTCTACCGAAATCTCCCCCGTCTGGTCACAAGTTTATGGCCCGTTGGCGAACCAGCGGGCCAGAGCTTCCTCAACACATCCTATCCTTCCAAGCGCAAAAAAGGCCGGGCACCGAAGGGCGCCCGGCACGGGTTTTCCACCAGGTTTACTTCTTCTTCGAGCTGAGTTCCGGAAACTGCTGATAGAAGTATTCGTTTGGCGCCGTTACCTCTTCCTGCTTCTTTTTCACTTCCTGATCACGAAGTTGTACGCGGCNNATTCGATGATGCGAGGAATCTTGAATTTGGCCAGCACCCTGATCGAGTGCTGGAAGAGTTCCAGCGCCAGTTCCTTCGACGACTGCTGCCCCTGTTTCAACACGACATAGGCTTTGACCAGTTGGTAGCGGCTGGGGTCGGGGCTGCCGACGACGGCGGCTTCCAGCACCGCCGGATGTTCGATCAGCGCGCTTTCAACCTCGAACGGGCCGACGCGGAAATCCGACGATTTGATCACATCGTCCGACCTGCCGANNCAGTAGCCGTCCTTATCAATGAAGGCTTTGTCGCCGGTATCGTAGATATTGTTTTCGAAGGCGGCGGCGGTACGTTCCGGATCGCCGATATAGCCCTGGAACAGGCCGATGGCCCGCCAGTTGTTCAGACGCACGGCGATGCGGCCCGGTTCGTCGGTGGCGGTGATTTCCTGGCCTTCATCATCCATCAGAATCATGTCATACATGCCGGAGGGGAAGCCAAAGGAGCCAAGCCGCATCCGTCCTTCCATCCACGGCGGGTTGCCGATCATCGCCGACGATTCGGTCTGGCCGTAGAAATCGCGGATCTCGGTGCCGGTAATTTTCTTCCACTGCTCGATCACTTCCGGGTTCAGCGGCTCGCCAGCGGAAATGGATNNTTTGATCGACGACAGATCGAATTTCTTCAGATCAAGGGTGACGAAGACGCGCCAGGCGGTCGGCGGCGCGCAGAAGGAGTTGACTTTGTATTTGGCGATGGCGTTCAGGTACTGCTCGGCCTTGAGAGCGCCGAAATTGAAGCCGGTGGCCGTGGCGCCGACGTTGAGCGGCCCGAAAAAACTGCTCCAGGCCCATTTGGCCCAGCCGGGGGCGCTGAGATTGTTATGGACGCCGCCGGGAATCATGCCCTGGATGATGGCGGTGGAAAGATGGCCAACCGGCGAGGAAACGGCGCTGTGCCCAACCCGTTTCGGCAGGCCGGTGGTGCCGGAGGTGAAAAAGCAGAAGGCCATGTCATCGCTTTTCACCACCGCGGCGGCGGCTTCCGGCGATTCGCCATCGATTTCGGCATAGGAAATCCAGCCGGCTTTACTGCCGAAAACGATTTTGGCCTTCGGCGTATGCTCGACCTCGGCCAGGGCGCCATCAACGACCTCGGCCAGGGCCTCGGTGGTGAGGATAACATCAGGCTTGTAGGTTTTGAAGCGGAAGCGGATCTCGTGCTGGGTGGCGCTGGTCGCTGTCGGCACTGAAACCAGCCCACCCTTCAACCCGGCAAAAGTGGCAAACCAGGTTTCCGGAACAATCGGCGTGAACATGTAGATGTTATCGCCCTGATTGACGCCGCGTTTGCGCACGGCATTGAGAAAACGGTTGCCATTCTGCGCCAGTTCCCGGTAGGTGAATTGCCGTTCGGCGCCGCTTTCCAGATCGGTCCAGATCAGCCCTGGCTGATCCCCGCGTTCGGCAACATGCATATTTTCAAAGATTTCCGCCGCCCAGTTAAAGGTTTCGGGCAAGGTGGCTTTGTTCAGTTTTTCGAAAAACACTTTTGCCGCCGCTTCCCGTTTCGCCATATCGGCGATAGTGTTCAACTCCATTGCTTCCCGGTACACTTTGGTCAATTCCATAAAATCCTCCATAGCAAAAAAATGATAAAAGAAACAAAGTTTCCTATTGCCGCTTTGCCTGTAATTGATATGGCATCTTTTGTCAACAGACACGGACAGCCATGGCCGAAACATCATAACAATCACCGCCGCGCCTTCTTGGTCATGTCATTTCTCGCCACGGGGAAGCGCCACTTGGCGTGGCGGCCATGAAGTTATGATCTAATAATTGGATATCAAAACCGATTCCCTTTTGCCAAGTACGGCAAAGTCATTGAAAACTACGGTTTGATTGGATAAAGATGCGGCGCGGTTCGCGAACGTGGTAATGCCGGATAATTTTTGCAAAGGAAAAAAGAGATGCGACTGCCACAAAACCGAAAAGTCGTCGTCCTTGGCTACGCGGCAGCCACCGCCCTCGGTGCCGATTTCGCCAGCTCATGGCAAGGGGCGGCGGCGGGTAAAGCCGGTTTCAGGCGACTCTCCCGCTGCCAGGTGGAAACCCGCTGCAATGTCGTTGGCGAAATTCCCGATTTCAATCCGGCGGCGCTGCCCTATGTCGGGGCCAAAGACGCGGCGATGTGGAACGCCGCTTTCGTTTTTCTGACGATGGAAATGTGCCGCCAGGCGCTGGATGATGCCGGGTTTACCATTGATGCCGCCACCAGCCCGCGCACCGCCTGTCTGATTGGCTCGGCCTTAAATGGCGCCGACGCTTACCGCATCGCCATGGATAACTACACGCGGCTGGGGCCGCTGAAAGTCAGCCCTTATCTGCTGCCTAACCTATGCGCGAATCTTCCCGCTGGCAAGACCGGGATGCTGCTGGGCTTCACCGGGCCGATCTTTTCACCGCAGGGCGCCTGCGCCTCCGGCAACCACGCTATCGCCATCGGCGCCAGAATGATCCAGACTGGCGATTGTGACTTCGCCCTGGTTGGCGGCGCCGAAACCTGTCTGACACCAGAAGTAATCCTTGGTTTTGCCAATATGCTCGCGACGATCAAAGTCGGCGAACAAGACCGCGCCTTTGCCGACCCGACGCAAGCCTCACGGCCCTTCAGTCTCGACCGCAAAGGTTTCGTACTGGCCGAAGGAGCGGCGGT
>DOMU01000040.1:0-8275 GCA_003509305.1 Desulfobulbaceae bacterium
CACCGCCGCCAGAGCCGCCGGCAACAGGTCGGGCATAGTCCCCCCGGCCTGCGCCATGTCAGCGCGTCCCCCACCCTTGCCTCCGACTCGTTGTGCCACCAGATTCACCAGAGAACCAGCCTGAATTCTCTCGGTCAAATCGGCGGAAACAATCGCCAGAAGCGCCGCTTTCTCATTGACAACACCACCCAAAACAGCGACACCGGAACCAAGCGCCGATTTCGCTTTGTCGCCCAGGACGCGTAAGGTCTGGGGATTATCCAGCTCGACTCGAGCCGCCACTACTTTAATGCCGTCCACAGTAACGGCGCCCGCCAAAAGCGCGTTCATATCGGCGCCAGCCAGCCGCACCGACAATTCGCTAATCTTTTTTTCAAGCGTTTTTTGCTGGGCAAGCAGTCCTTCCACCTTGCCGGCGATGGCCTCGTCGCGGGCGTTGACTAACTGGCCAATCCGCTGCTCACGCCGGCGCATCTCCTGTATATGACGCAAGGCCGGCAGACCAGCCAAGGCCTCAATACGACGCACGCCGGCGGCAATGCCCGACTCGGAAAGAATGATGAACGGCCCGATCTGGCCAGTGCTCTCGACATGGGTACCGCCACACAATTCCATGCTGTAATCGCCCATCTTGACGACCCGCACCGAGTCGCCATATTTCTCGCCGAATAAGGCTGTGGCACCCTCGGCAATGGCCGCTTCTTTGTCTAGGTGACGAGTACTAACCGGCAAATCAGCCATGATCTGCCGGTTGACCTGCGCTTCGACGGCGATAATTTCATCATCGGTCAGCGGTGAAAAATGGGTGAAATCGAAACGCAACCGCTCCGACCCGACGAGTGACCCAGATTGTTTAACATGTTTGCCTAAAATCTGTACCAGGGCGGCTTGCAGCAAGTGGGTCGCCGAATGGTGTACGGTCGTCGCCCGGCGCGTGCTTTGCCGCGCCTCAATTTTGACCCACTGGCCGTCTTCGAGAATTCCCTGGCGGATTATCATCTCATGGAAGATCAGCCCTTCGCCCTCACTGACCGTGCCGGTGATCTCCGCTTCGCCACCTGGCCATCTTACCTGGCCACGGTCACCGGTCTGCCCGCCGGATTCGGCGTAACAGGGTGTGCGGCTCACAAAGAGACGGCCACTGTCACCAAGGCCCAACCGTTCCACCTGTTTGCCGGTCGCATCCAGAAGGCCCCATACCTGGCTGTCTTCCTCAAGCGACTGGTAACCGGTAAATTCGCTGCGCCGCCCGGTCGCGGCAATACTGCCGACACCTTCATCCCACAAACGGACACCGTCTCCCTTGCGGGCGGCACGCGATTTATCGCGCTGGTCGCGCATGGCGGCATGAAAGCCGTTTTCGTCAAAATCGAGCCGCCGCTCAAGGGCGATATCACGCACTATATCGAATGGGAAGCCATAGGTATCATACAGTTTGAAAATGAAAGCGCCATCAATGCGCGAATGGCCCTCCGCCGTAAGCTTATGAATATATTCGTCCAGCAGTTGCAGGCCATTTTCCAGGGTTTCCAGGAAACGTTCCTCTTCATGACGAACAACTTTGGCGATAAGGTCCTGCGCCTGCCGTAAATGCGGGTAGGCGCCGGCCATGACCTCGACAACCGTCCGCGTCGCCTCGGCCATGAAGGGTTGCTGAAGCCCCAGGTTTTTGCCGTAGCGCACCGCCCGGCGCATGATGCGGCGCAGGACATAGCCGCGCCCCTCGTTTGAGGGCAAAATGCCGTCGGCAATCAAAAAAGCCGCGCCCCTGGCATGGTCGGCAATGACCCGCATCGCCACCGTGGTTTCGATATTTTCGCCATAGCGTTTGCCACTTAATCGTTCTATGCAGGCGATGATCGGCGCGAACAGATCGGAATCGTAGTTGCTGCGTTTGCCTTGCAGCACCGCGGCCACCCGCTCGATACCCATGCCGGTGTCGATGCTCGGTTTCGGCAAGGGCGTCAACGTGCCGTTTTTGTCGCGGTTGAACTGCATGAAGACCAAGTTCCACAGTTCCAGAAAACGGTCGCACTCGCAGCCGATGGCGCATTCTGGACGGCCACAGCCTGTTTCCACACCTTGGTCGATATGAATTTCCGAACACGGGCCGCAGGGGCCGGTATCACCCATGGCCCAGAAATTATCCTTGTCGCCCATGCGGACAATGCGCCCTTTTGGCAAATCCTCGACTTGTTCCCACAGGGCGGCGGCCTCGTCGTCATCCTGATAGATCGTTACCCAGAGTTTTTCCGGCGGCAGACCGAGTTCTTTGGTGAGGAATTGCCAGGCGTAACGGATGGCGTCTTTCTTGAAGTAATCGCCGAAGGAGAAATTGCCGAGCATCTCGAAAAACGTGTGATGCCGAGAGGTATAGCCGACATTTTCCAGATCGTTGTGTTTGCCGCCGGCGCGGACACAACGCTGACTGGTGACGGCGGTGCGATAATCCCGCCGCTCCTCGCCCATGAAGGTCTTTTTGAACTGCACCATGCCGGCATTGGTGAACAGAAGAGTCGGGTCGTCTTTGGGCACCAAAGACGAGCTCTCGACCAGCGTATGGCCGTGACGCTGAAAGTACGCCAGAAAACGTGAGCGGATTTCGTTGCCGTTCATGCCTTGTCCGTAAACTATGACGCCAACTGATTGTCCCGCTCGATCACCAGCGGCATCAGCGATTTAAATTGAGGAGTACCGGCGCGTCCGAGCAACTCGTACAACACCATTTCCGCGGTGACCAGTACCGCGCCCATCATTTCCATGCGGCGCAACCCCGCCCGAATGTCGTTTTCGTGGCGGCTGCCGACGGCATCGACGATTATCCACGGCGTCATGCCACGCCGCAGCGCGCCCAAAGCCGTCTGATAGACGCAGACATGCGCCTCGATACCAACAAGCATCCAGTTTTTGATCTGAGGCATAGCCTCGACGAGACGGACAGTCTCCGGATTGTCGAAACCACTGAACTCGACCTTATCTATACACGGGATGCCATCAAGTAGTGGTTCCAGTTCCGGCACATAGCCGCCCAGGCCTTTTTGGTACTGAGTGTTGGCAAGAATGGGCAGGCCGAGAGTTTTAAATATTTTTATAAGATAGGCGACTGTGGCCGTCACCTGATCGGCGCCAACAATTTTCCGCATGAGACTTGTCTGCATATCGATAAGATGCAAACAAGTGGAGTCTGGCCTCAGAAACGGCAACGGTTGCATGGACATCTCCACATAAGAAACAAAACGACAACACCCCGCCAACGGGTGCCGACCAAGATAAAGAATCGCCGTAATTAACCCCTTTCAAGGACGAGAATCAAGTGCCAGTAGGATTTTCGTCCAAAAAAATCCGCCGGCATCGGAACCTGTCCCGTATATGTCGCCAATTGGCGTTGGCACGATGCGCACGGCTTGTTTTTCGACGCCTCCGGACGGTATCATGAAGCTTCTTTTCTTTCAGGGAGGCACGTGGCCATGCGCGATGAACAGATCGAAGCGATCGCCAAATATCTCAAGTCGATGTCACATCCTATCCGGTTGAAGATCCTTTATTTTTTACTGGACGATGAACTCACCGTCGGCGACCTGCGCCAGCGGGTGGGCACGACCGGCGCCAACCTGTCTCAGCACCTGCAGACGCTACGGGATCTGGGGATCGTCGTCTCGGATAAAAAAGGTAATATCGTGCGTAACCGCATTGCCGACAAACGTTTCATCGAGCTGGTTCGCAGAATGTGCCACCTGTTCTGCCCGTATGAATGACGGCGCAATCAGCCCCAACACCTTGCTTATCCTTCCGTTTTGTAACGCGACAGCGGCAAGCAGCAAGAGGCCGAAGCCACCCCACTTCTTCGGCACCTCATTATATCGGCATGATATGATGTTCTTCCCGCACCGGATGCTGGCCGATAAGTACCGCTCCGGTGCGTCCGTCAATGGAGACCGCATCACCGAAAGCGATACGCTGGTCGCCGATTTCGCAGTATTGCCGGTTTTCGTAGACCTTCAATTGCTGACAGCCGACGACGCAGGTCTTTTCCAGCCGCACCGCCACCACCGAGGCATGCGACGTCTGGCCGCCGCGCGAGGTCAAAAGGCCGTCGGCCTGGCTGATTGCCTTGATGTCTTCCGGCACCGTATCCTGCCGGATGAGAATCAAAGGTGTTTTCGGGTCTTCGCGGCGCAGACGCTGGATATGTTCTTCCGTAAACACCGCCCGTCCGGACAGGGCCGAGCCGGAGACACCGACGCCGCGTCCCAGCGTCGCCTCCGGCAACTGAGCATCGTCGGCGAAGACCTGAAAATGCTCTTTTTTCTTGATGGTGATCATGTCACGGGTTTGCAGCAGGTACAGCTTGTCGGCCTCTGGCCCCTCGAAGGTGAATTCGATTTCCTGCGGGTTCCAGCGCTGGTCATAAACCAGTGAACGAGAGATGGCCAGCATACGGCCATAAATATCCGGGAAACGCCGCTCAAGCGAATTTTCCACCGAACGCCCATCGATTTTCGCCTGCTCGACCGAGATAGCCTGGCTGGTAACCAGGCCGGAAACGATGTCTTCACCCTGGTCGCCATAAGCGTAATCCCCCCACAGCGCCACCTGCCGCACCCTGCGATAGGGATGAGCGGTGAAGATGACGCCCGAACCGGCATGGTCACTGAGATTGCCCAAAACCATGGCCTGAACAATGACCGCCGTGCCCCAGGAATCAGACAGATCCATGATGTGGCGGTAGTCGATGGCTTTTTTATTGTCCCAGGAATCGAGCACCAGCTCGACGGCGTTGACCAGTTGCAGCCACGGGTCGTCAGGGATGCCCAAGCCCCGTTTCCGAGCAAGTTTTTGGTAGGAAAGAGCCAGGTCGCCCATCTGCGTGGCGGTGAACTGCCGTTTCAGGCCAACCTCGTACTGAGCCTTGGCCCCATCCATGAGAACCTGGAACTCGTCACGGTCCATGGCGGCCACCATCGACCAGGATTGGAGGAAGCGCCGGTAGTTATCCCAGGCGACATAGGCGTCGCCGCCGTTCGCAATATATTCTTCGATCAGGTCCTGATTGAAGCCGACATTGAGTACGGTGGCCATCATGCCCGGCATGGAAATGGCGCTGCCGCTGCGCACTGAGAGCAGCAGCGGGCGATCCGGCGAGCCAAACTGCCGCCCGGTTTTTGCCTCGATTTCATTCAAGGCTTCGCGCAACCGTTTCATGAAATCGTCACGGGCCTGGGAATAGTCGAACAAGACCTCGCGGCAGCGGAAAACTTCGGTGGTGATAACGAAGGCTGGCGGTACCGGCAGGTCCAGATCGACCAGCATTGCCAGGTTGTAGCCCTTGTTGCCCATGTGGATCAGGTTGTGCGTCGCCGGATCGGGCCGCGTCATTGAGGCGATGGCCTTTTCCGGGTTGTAGCTCATTAAAAGGTCAAGTTTGTCCTTTTTCAGCAGATCCCTCTGACTTGCCAGCGTATTGGTGATGCGGGTGAGGAAATTGTCGAGATGCTGGAGGCCAAAAGTTGAGGCGATCAGTTCACGGAAAAAGGTTTCCGACAGGCGCTGGATCGAGTGTGGCATATCGCCTTCCTCGTACAGGCTGCGGTATTTCATCAACAGATGTTCGGCGCCGATCTGGGGGATGATCAGCGACAGGTTATTCTCGTGGATATTGGTGTAATAGGCGTAGATGATGTCTTTGACGCCCTCGGACAGGCCACGAAAAATATCCAGGTACTGGGTGTAGGAAAAACGCCGCACCGTCAAAGCGCTGTCAAGCAGCGACAGGTAGATGGCAAAACGCCGCGAGCTGATGCCATCCACTTTCAGCGCCCGCCGGAAAATTTTCAGGCAACGGACGATAGTGAAAAAAGTCTCCTGGGTAATAAAGTTGAGGCTGACTACCTCCTGGAGTTTTTCCAGATAGAGATTGGCCAGGTTTTCCAGGCGGAAAGTCAGGCTCAGGGCATCAAATTTCTTTTCGCGGTAGCGTCCATAGACCGAGGGAATATCGACGGCGATATGGCGCTTGAAATAAATATCCTCCCGGGCCGGGAAGGTTTCCGGCGACAGGATGATCGCCTTCAATTTTTCGAGCGCCGCCAGAATCGCTTCCAGGCAGGCGCCGGTATCACCACTGTCGAGCACGGCCAAAACCGGTTCGACCTCGGAGAAGCCCTCTTTGGCGGCTTGCCGCAGCTCTTCACGGATTTCCTGGAAACCCAGCATGTATTTCTGGTTCAGAAGCCGGAACATGCGGATGAGCAGGGCGACGCGGCGGCGCTCCGGCTGAGGCTGATCCTCCTGGGTGTTCAGGAAGTCCTCGGCCTGTTGCTGGTCGAGCGCCAGCAGGTCTTCGGCTTTGCGGATATCGAATTTGGCCCACAGGCGCCCGCTCAACTCGTGCGGCGCATCAATGAAAGGACCGCTGGTTTCGATCTGGCCATAAATCTCTTTCGGCAAAAAGGCGGTCAGCTCGCTTTTATCAAGGCTGTGCCAGAAAGTGAAAATCGCCTTGATGAAGCCGACGATGAGATTTGAGCTTTCGACATGCGCCTGTTTGCGCAGAAAATGAATCAGCAAATCATGGCGGCGGTGGGTTTCGTCGAGTTCGGTCGAAACATCGCGCAGTTCACCCTCGGAACCGATTTCGTTGTAAAACACCGGCATCAGTTTGGCGAACTGCTTGCACAGGTTGTAGATCGGCTCAATCGGATGATTAAGCAGCTCGGTGATGTCGCGCTGAAAGAGGTCGGTATCCTTAACGCAGGTGCCGGACAGTTTCAGGTGGATAATCAAGGCGGAAAAGAGCGTCGAGCACCACTTCGGCTCGCGCATGATCAGGTGCAGCCAGACGCGGATGTTGCCAAGGTGGGCCGGATTAGTCAGTGGCTGCCAGTTCTCATCGACGCCCATGACGTTGGCGTGCTGGAAGCCGAAACGCACCGCTTCCCACAGAAAGGCCTCGACCATGCGGCTGTTGCCACGGTCGAAGACCTCGTCGCCAAGCACCTGAATGCACTGCAAAGATGTGTGTGGATATTCATGAACATTTGCCTTCAGCAACTGAAACGCCTGCCGTAAAAAAGATTCTATCTCTTCAAAACTCTGCTGCCGTATCAACTGCACCAAACTGCGGTTGATTTCCCGCAATGTCTCTTCACGGATCAAATAAAGACCGGCGGTATCCATGATGAGGAAGAGAAACAGCATCTTCTGATTTTCGACGAAACGGTGGATGTCGTCCGAAAAGCCAAGCCGTTCCTCGGCCTTTTCCAGGCAAGGCGGCACCTCGCGGTAGAGTTTGACAATGTCGATAAAGCCGGGGAACTCCAAAAGCTGAACCAAAGCGGCGCGGGCATTGCCGGCAATATCCAACGCCGCAAGCCGGTCGCGGTGCTCCCGCATCGCCTGATGCGACAAGGCGGCAAAAAGAGCGGTGGCGGCCTGGTCATTTGCCAGCGGGCCACTGTGCTTGTGAAACCAGGCGGCGGCGTCGTTTTCCGATAACCAATAGCGATAGTTGTCACCGAGCATGGCGCGCAACAGCGCAGCCAAAGGCATGAAATCGAAAGCGCCGTCCGCCGCAAGAGACAGCAGAAGAGCGGCGATTTTCCGCACCGCCTGCTGCCCCTGCAAAAGTGGCAGAGAAAAACCGTCGCGGTTTTCGTGGATAAAGCGTTCCAGCCCGCCGGTCAGTTGGTTGATGGCCTTTTCGTAGATGGCGATATCTTCGGACGTCAAGAGGCCGGTCATCTTTTCCAGCCAGGCCAGTTGGCCAGAGATGGCTTCGGCAAAGAGCTGTGGCTGTGGCCGCTGGCGCAACTCGCCCATCGCTGTAAAAAAGATATCACTAAAAAGAAGCACACTCTGTGGCCCCAGCGGATGCTTCCGGTAATACTTGATATTCTGCAGGAGAAAGCTGCGTAACTGTGGCAGGATGATCCGCCAGTTGTGTAAAGGGTGGCAGATTTCGTAGAGCAGTTTTTCCAGACTCCCATACAATCCCGTATAATTTGCCACAACGTCGAGCAGTGGCTGAAAACGCGGATCGATACGAACTTCACCGGCGATTTCGGCGGTTTGCTTCATATTGGCGTTCAGGGCACTGGACTCAAAAGAAGCTGAAAGCTGATTGTCGGTCATACGGCCACCTCGTGTTCAGAGGACAGGTGGCGGGTGCCAGAATCCTGCCCCCCTGTTTCCTGGAATCACAGCGATCTGTTTTTTTCCATGTGCAGAATCAGGTCGAGCATCCGGTTGGAATACCCCCACTCGTTGTCGTACCAGC
>DOMU01000040.1:8375-8560 GCA_003509305.1 Desulfobulbaceae bacterium
TTCGGAGACCGAGGTGTCCTTCTGCACTTCGCAGACGAGATCGACGATGGAAACAGTCGGCGTCGGCACGCGGATGGCCAAGCCATCAAATTTCCCCTTCAGTTCCGGGATTACCAAAGCCACGGCGGCGGCGGCGCCGGTTTTCGTCGGAATCATCGACAGGGCGGCGGCCCGCGCGCGGCGCA
>DOMU01000096.1 GCA_003509305.1 Desulfobulbaceae bacterium
AGCCACGCTGGCAAGGGATAGACGGCGTGCCGCCAGAAATCTTCGGCGGCTTCGCGCTGGCAGTCTTTTTCATCGGCCAGTTCGCTGTCCGGCATTTCGCCGCCGGCCAGAGCGTGTTCTTGCAAGGCTCGCTGGCAAAAACCGTGGATACTGCTGATTTCCATCCGGTCGATGTCGCGCAGGGCCGTATCAATGGCCGCCTGATATTTCTCGATATTTTCAAGGTTATCTCGCCATGTTGTTAAAACTTCATCATATTCTCCATCGACAAAAGCCAAGGCTTCTTTGGCCTGGCGCAGGCGACGGCGGACGCGGTCGCGAAGTTCTTCGGTAGCGGCGCGCGTGAAGGTGACGACGAGAATCGCCTCGAGCGGGATGAACAGTTCGGCCACCGCCCGCAGCACCAGCATGGTGATGGCAAAAGTTTTACCGGTACCGGCGCCAGCTTCGATCAGATTGACGCCGGGCGCGAGCCTTTCTGAAGCGATATCAAAATCTTGTGGTATCATCAGATGAACAGGGTTTGCCGAAGGGCGAACACTTCATTTCTCATACAAACGCCGTGCCCGCAGCCAAGCAGCGACCGCTGGCGGCAAGAGCGGGCAATCTTCGCCGCGCTTGAGAGCCGCCCGCAACGCCGACGATGAAACAGTGGGGACATGGCCGGAGAGAAAAAAAATATTCTTTTTGCCAGGAGAATGCCAGCGGTCGCCGTCAATGCGGTAGCCGAGCCGCCGGGCCATAATGTCGAGGTTGGCGTATCCCTCCCGCGCCGCCACCAGCAGATGAACGGTGGCGAGGATTTCTTCATAGTCCTGCCAGGTCGGCAGATCGAAGAGAGAATCGGAACCGATGACAAAAAACAGCTCGTGGCCGGCCAGGCATCCGGTGGCCAGATGACGCAGGGTTTTAATGGTGTAGGACGGTGGCGGCAGGCTTTCTTCCACCAGGCAAATATCCATCTTTTCTTCACCGGCAACCGCCAGCCGCACCATTTCGGCACGGGCGGGAAAGTCGCTGATTTCCCGCATTTTTTTGTGTGGTGGCGATAAAGCCGGCACGAAATACAGCCGGTCCAGCCGCTGTTTTTCTATCGCCAGCCGCGCCAGCCGCAGATGCCCCAGATGGATCGGATCGAAGGTGCCGCCGAGCAACCCGATACGTTTTTTCCCCGCTTTGCCGATAGCTCTCAAGCGCGGATCTGCCCCTCGCCAAAGGCGACGAATTTGCGGGTGGTCAACTCCTCCAGCCCCATCGGCCCGTAGGCGTGCAGCTTGGTGGTGCTGATGCCGATCTCGGCGCCAAGGCCGAACTGGCCACCGTCGTTGAAGCGGGTCGAGGCGTTGACCATTACCGCCGAGGCGTCAATCTCACGGATGAAGCGGTTGGCCGTCGAATAGTTTTCC
The DNA here is from genome assembly GCA_003509305.1 of Desulfobulbaceae bacterium. Taxonomy (GTDB): domain Bacteria; phylum Desulfobacterota; class Desulfobulbia; order Desulfobulbales; family Desulfocapsaceae; genus UBA8130. The sequence goes on from DOMU01000096.1 coordinate 1,407, forward strand.
GTGACGATCACTTCTGTATGCTGCGAACCATAACGCTCAATATAGGCTTTGGCCTCGGCAAAACCCGACACCACTTTCACCACCAGTTCGAGCGCCAGAAACTCGCGGCCCCAGTCACTGTCCTCAGCCGGCACGCAATCGGCGGACAGGCCGCAGGCGCGCGGGCAGCCTTTGACAATAACACCAGCCTGACGCAGTTGCCGCACCGCCAATGGCAGGAACTCGGCGGCAATGGCCTCATCGAACAGTAATCCTTCGAGGGCATTGCAGACGCCAGGCCGCTGTGTTTTGGCGTTCATGATGATCGGCAGCGCCTTTTGCTGGTCGGCGTCCTTATCGATATAGATATGGCAGACGCCCCGGTAGTGCTTCAGCACCGGGATGCGCGACTGTTCGCAGACGAAGCGGATCAGCCCCTCGCCGCCACGCGGAATCACCAGATCGATGTTTTCCTCCTGAGTCAACAGCCTGCTGACGGCCTGGCGGTCGGTGGTCGGCAGCACCTGGGCGGCGTTGGCATTGACGCCTTCCCGGCGCAAAGCCTCGCGGATGACGGCGGCAAGAGCCAGGTTGGAATGAATCGCCTCCGAACCGCCGCGCAGGATAACGGTGTTGCCGGCCTTCAGACAGAGGACGGCGGCGTCTATTGTCACATTGGGCCGCGATTCATAGATCATGGTGATAACGCCTAACGGCACCCCCATCCGCCCGACCATCAGGCCGTTGGGCCGCGCCCGCAGATTTTCGATGGCGCCGACCGGGTCGGGCAGGGCGATGATTTCCTCGACTCCTTTGATCATTTGCGCGAAAACGGCGTCGCTCAGGGTCAGGCGGTCGATCATCGCGGCAGCGATGCCTTTCGCGCGCGCCGCCGTCACATCTTTTGCATTCTCCGCCTGAATCATGGATTTTTTCTCGGCGAGAAGCGTGGCGATGCCCGCGAGGACAGCATCTTTTACCGCCGTCGGCAGGCTCATGGTTTCACGACTGGCCGCCCGCGCCGCCCGCGCCAGGGCATCAACTTCGGCAGCGGACATAGTTCCAGATATGGTTTCGGACATGGTTCACCTTCATGGGAAAATAAGAGAAAAAGCGCCTTCTATCGCGCCGTCTTCGTTTCTATTCATTTTTTTCCATTTTGCAAACGACAAAAACAGCGGCGAATAAAACGGTGACTTTTATTCGTGAAAATACCTGGCGACGCCACGGCTTTTTGTAGTATAAAAAACGCCCTCCCCGAAAACAGGCGGGAGGAAATCACGTCTGCCGAGCAAGTTGGGAGGAAATTATGGAAGGCAAAACGACGATACGTTTCGCCGAACGGATGCAGCAATTGCCGCCGTATCTGTTTGGCATGATCAACAAGATGAGGATGGAAAAACGCTGGCAGGGCCATGACGTCATCGACCTCGGCATGGGCAATCCGGCCGATCCATCCCCCTCGGCGGTCACAGAAAAACTCTGCGAAGTGGCCACGGACCCGAAGGCGCACCGCTATCCGGTGGCCGGCGGCATGAAAAACCTGAAGCGGGAAATCGCCCTCTACTATGGCCGCAACTACGGCGTCACCCTGAACGGCGAGGATGATGTTATCTGCACCATCGGCTCGAAGGAGGGCATCTCGCACCTTTGCCTGGCACTGCTAGGTCCAGGCGACACGGTGCTGACGCCGGCTCCGGCCTTCCCGATCCATGTCTATGCCGCCGTCATCGCCGGGGCCAACGTTCTGCGCTTCCCGCTGGCCGAGCCGGAGGCCATGCTGCAACAAATCGACACCATGTGCCGTTCGCTCTACCCGCGCCCGAAACTGGTCATGCTCAACTATCCGCACAACCCAACCGGGGCCGTGACCACAAAGGAATTTTTCACCGAGGTGGTCAAGCTGGCGAAACTCCGCGACTTCATGGTGATCAACGACTTCGCTTATGGCAAAATCACCTACGACGGCCTGGTGGCGCCGAGCTTTCTCGAAGCGCCGGGGGCACAGGAGGTCGGCGTCGAATTCGGTTCGTTCTCAAAATCCTACAATATGGCTGGTTGGCGGCTCGGCTACTGCGTCGGCAACAAGGAGATGATCGGTGGCCTGGCGAAAATAAAGGGTTACTACGATTACGGTATCTTTTCGGCAATTCAGGTGGCCGGTATTGTCGCCATGCGCGATTGTGAGGATGGCATCGCCAGCCAGGTGGCTTTGTATCAGAAGCGCCGCGACGTGTTGTGCGACGGCCTGAACAAGATGGGCTGGGACGTCGAACCCTGCAAGGCCGGTATGTTTCTGTGGGTGAAAATCCCCGAGCCGTACATTCGCATGGGGTCGGTGCGTTTCTCGATCGAGATGATGAACCGGGCCAATGTCGCGGTATCGCCGGGGGCGGGTTTTGGTGAGGAAGGCGACGGCTATCTGCGGCTGGCCCTAGTTGAAAACGAAAACCGCATCAGCCAGGCGTTGAAGCAGATGAAACGGGCGATGCGGGAAATTGATCAGGAAATAGCCGCCGGGACGTTTTCTCTGGAAGAAAAGAAATAAACGGCAATCATTGGAGTACGCTGCGGATATCTTTCTCCAGGATGCTTGCCGGCACCGGGCCAGGGTATTTTTTTACCACCTGGCCTGACCTGTTAACAAGAAACGAGACCGGGATCATATAGACGCCGCCAAAATTCTCGACAACCGACATGTCGGCCAAAAGTACCGGAAAATTGACGCTGGCGCGCCGTATCAGCCTCTGCACCGCCGATGCGCCGTCCTGATCGACCGACAGGCCGACCAGAGAAAAACCTTGCGGCGCGAACTTGTTCTGCATCTCCATGAGAATCGGAATTTCCTGTAAACAGGTGGGGCACCAACTGGCGAAAAATGTCACCAGCACGGCCTTACCGGCGAAGGTGTCGCTTTTCACCTGTTGGCCGGTGGTGGCGTCTGGTAAGGTGAACTCAGGCATTTTCACCGCCGCCTGAGCGGCTGAAGCGGCGAACAGACAGCCAAGAACAAGAAACAAGAATATTTTTTTCATTGTCGCGCCTCTCGTGGCGTTCCCACCCGCCCGGCATTATGGTATAGAGATAAGTTCGCGTCAGCGATTTTACAATTACTCTTTGGCTCTTGAAAGTCAACCGCCGGAGCCTTTTCCGTTTTCATCTCCTTCTGCCTCTATGCGCCGTTTATTACCATCACTCACCGCTCTGTTCTTTATATTACTGTCGATTCCCGCCCAGGCGGAAGTCATTGACCGCATTGTCGCCGTGGTCAACAACGATGTCGTTACCCAATCCGAATTGGACACCGAAGCGCGGGGCGCTTATACCCATATCGACGCCACCGTGCCGCCGGAACGGCGGCAGCAGGTGCGGCAGCAGGTCAGGGGAGAGGTGCTCGACTCTTTGATCGACAAGCTGCTTGTCGCTCAGCGGGCCAAAGAGCTGAAGATCAAGGTGACGGAAAAGGAAATCGACGACGCCGTGCAAGAGGTGCTTGATCGCAATAAAATTACCAGGGAAGCGCTACTGGCCGGTCTCGCCGAGACCGGAATCAACGAGCATATCTACCGGAACACGCTGCGCAGTCAGTTGTTGCAGAATAAGCTGATCGCCCAGGAGCTGCGGAACAAGGTGGTAATCACCGACGAAATGGCGCGTAAAGAGCACAGACGGCGCGGCGGTGGCGGCGGCGCCACGACAACCGCCGGCGAGGCAAAAAAGGGCGGCAAACAAATCGTCTACACATTGCAACAGATCGGTTGCCGCTGGGACGACATCGAAGGCAGGGAGTTGTCGCCGGAGGCGCTGACCGCCAATAAGGAAAAGGCACGGGAGCGCGTAGAGAAAGTTTATCAAATGGCTAAAAGTGGCGGTGATTTCGCGAGCCTCGCGGCGCAGTATTCCGATCTGATGTCCGCCGCCGACCAGGGCAACCTGGGCGCTTTGCCCGCCAATGAGCTGGACGCCGATATGCTGGCGACTGTCAGAGGACTGAGTGACGGGGAAGTCAGCGGCATTATCGAAACTCCGAATGCCTTCCAGTTTTTCAAATTGGTGAAAACCGAGCGCAAAAATAGCGAGGCGGTAAAAGACAATGCCGCCCTTCAACCCACCGATGACTTTGCCCAGGTCAAAAACCAGATCATTGATGATCTGTATGATACGGAAATGAAGAAGGCGTTTTCCAACTGGGCGAAAGAACTGCGGGACAATGCCTATATCCGCAAAATGTGACCCATGACCGACGACGACGACAACCAGCCCCAGCGCCTGGCCGATTATCTGCGAAGACAGCGACAAGAAGCCGGTCTGACGGCGGCGGAATTCTGTCAAAGAACCAGAATTTCTCCGGCGATGCTCAGGGCGATGGAAAGTGGCGACTACCCGGCGTTGCCCGCCAACGCCTTCGCCCGTGGCTTTTACACGCTCTACGCCAAAGCGCTGGGACTGAACTGTGAGTATATCGTCAACTGGTACAACCAGGAGCGGCAACAGGTGGGCGATGCCGACAGTACAAACACCGGTGGCCTGGCTATCCACGCGGCGCCGGAAATCCACCGCATGGCCAGCGCCAGGCACGCCCGGCCACTCATAACCCTTTTGATTCTGCTGCTCGTCCTGGCCCTGCTTGTCACCACCCTCTGCTGGCGCTTCGAGATCAATCCGATCGCGGTCATCCGCGAAAAGATCCATCTGGTGCAGACGCGTTCCGTGAACCGTCCACATTACTTTCGCATCCTCAGCACCGACACCGAAAAAGCTAAAGCTAAGGCGATCCGCCACACAAATGGAAAGGGGAAGGCGCCACTCGTTACCCTGAACGGTGAACGCTGATCTTCATGGAAAAGTTTTCCTGTCAGGCTATTGTCCTAGACCTGCGGGATTATGGCGAAGCCGACCTGATCGTCTCGTTGTTCAACCCGAAACTGGGCCGGTTCCAGACTATCGCCAAAAGCGCCCGTAAAAGCAAACGCCGCTTTGTTAATAAGTTAGAAATATTTACCCTGCTGTACGCCGTCCTCCGTCCGTCCCACACCGGCCTGCCGCTCTTGGAAGAGGCCGAACTCATAAACAGTTTCCCGCGGCTGCGGCAAGATGCCTCTCTCTACGCCGCCGCCACCCTGGTCCGCGAATTTCTCATCGCCGCCGCCCATGAGGGTGATAGCGATCCGGAGATGTTTTTTGTAAGTCTATGGGCGCTGGACAGTCTCGATAAGGCCGGCAAAGGTTGGCCCTGCCGCGCCGTAACAGCGCAATTTCTTGTCCGTTACTTCGACTGTATCGGTTACAGGCCGGAATTGGAACATTGCCAAAAATGCGGCACGGCGATGACGGCGGGTTTCCCCTGGCTGTTCAGCGCCGCGAGAGGCGGCATTGTCTGTCCATCCTGCGCCGCTGGCCCAGGAGGAGCGAGCCAACCTGGCGACTCGTCAGGCAGCCGGATGATCCAGCCTGGCACGGCAAAATTTCTCTCCTCCAGCCTGACCGTGCCGCTAAGCCATTTACCTCGCCTTAAAATCACCCCAGCGCCGTTGCAGGAAGCGCTGAACATCCTTTGGCGCTACGGCAATGCCGTGCTGGGCCGCGAGATCGTGTCGTGGCGGCTGTTTTGGCAGTTGACCGGTAGTCGCTGAAAAATTCGTTTTTCTTCCCGCGGCGGGCGGCAATATGTATCAGCCTGCCTGACTTTTACCCCGCTTATGGCCTTTTCTGTTGACGGTTTGGGTGGAAACCTATAAAAGCCGGTTGCTTTTTGCTTTGGGGGCGGCGCGAAAACGCCGCTCGAACGGGAAATTCCACGCGCGGCGCCGGAAATGGATTCACAAAAAACCTGGAGTATTAGTAAGGCCACCGAACTGTACGGCATCGACAAATGGGGGGCCGGGTATTTTTCGATCAACGAGCAAGGCGAGGTGGTGGTCAGCCCCAGTGGCGACGATAACGGCCCCAAAGTCAGCCTCTATGAAATCGCCAGGGAAATCGAAACCCGCGGCCTGTCGATACCGGTGGTTTTGCGTATCGAAAATATCCTCGGTTCGCAGATACGGCTCCTGAACGAAACCTTTCGCCGCGTCATCCGCGAAAGCAACTATCAGGGCGAATACAAGGGCGTTTTCCCGATCAAAGTCAATCAGCAGGAGCAGGTGATTGAGGCCATTTCCCAATTCGGCAAAGAATACAATCACGGTCTTGAGGCCGGCAGTAAATCCGAGCTGATCGCGGCGCTGTCGATGATGAAGACGCGCAAAGCCTGCCTCATCTGCAACGGTTACAAGGACGAGGAATTCATCGACCTCGGCCTGCACGCCATCAAGATGGGCTATCAGATATTTTTCGTTATCGAGGTGCCCGGCGAAGTCGATCTGATCATTGAGCGGGCCAAATTCCGCAAGGTGAAACCTAATCTGGGCCTGCGCATCAAGCTGGCCACCCAGGCTGAGGGGCAGTGGAGCGAATCCGGCGGCGACACCAGCGTCTTCGGTCTTGGCATGAGCCATGTCGTCGATGTTGTCGATCGCCTGAAGGCCGAAAACATGCTCGACTGCCTGCAACTTCTGCACTACCACATCGGCTCGCAAATCCCCAATATCACGGATATTCGCGCCGGAGCCATGGAAGCCAGCCGCCTTTATGAAGAGCTGGCGCGGGAAGGGGCGCCGATGGGTTATCTCGATTTGGGCGGCGGCCTGGCCGTCGATTACGATGGCTCGAATACCAATTCCCATTCCAGCCGCAACTATTCGATAGAAGAGTATTGCAGCGATATAATTGAATCGATTATCACTGTGCTGGCGAAAAACCGCATTCCGCACCCAACCATCATCACCGAATCGGGACGGGCCGTCGTCGCTTACTGTTCGGTTTTGCTGTTCAATATTTTAGATGTCAGCTCGTTCACGCCGCCGCCAATTCCAGAGAGTTTCCCAGAGCCGCCGAGCGAACTGATCGAAAACCTGCTGGTCACCTATAACATGGTGTCCTGCAAGCAGATTCTCGAATGCGCAAATGATGCCCTTTTCTACCGCAGCCAGGCCAGGCAATTGTTCAAACACGGGCAGATCGGCATCCGCGAACGGGCGATGGCCGAGAACCTGGTTCAGCATATTCTGATCAAAATTTCTCAAGTTTCAAAAAAGATGGAGCACATCCCGCAGGATGTCCAATCCATCAATAAACTGGTCTATGATATTTACTATGGAAATTTCAGTATTTTCCAAAGTCTGCCCGACGTGTGGGCGATCAATCAGATTTTGCCGGTTATGCCTATCCACCGGTTAAATGAACAGCCCACCAGGCCGGCGATCATTTCCGACATTACTTGCGATTGCGACGGCAAAATCAACAATTTCCCCGATCCGACCCACAGGCGCAACAGCATCATGCTGCACAACCTGCACGACAGCGAGGAATATTATGTCGGGGTTTTCCTGGTTGGCGCCTATCAGGAGACGCTCGGCGATCTGCACAATCTTTTCGGCGACACCAACGTCGTGTCGATCCACGTCAACGACGACGGCAGCTATAAATTCATCCGTGAATTGGAAGGGGATTCGGTGGCCGACGTTTTGTCTTATATGGAATACGACGTGCGTTCACTGCGTAACCGTTTCAAAAATATCGCTGAGGATTCAATACACAAGGGCTATATCACGGCCCGCGAGCGGAAAACCATCCTCGCCGATTTTGAGGAAGGGCTGCGCGGCTATACCTATTTCGAGAAGGAGTGAGTAAATGGGCGATGAAGGAAAAATTGTGATTATCGGCGCCGGCGGCGTCGGCAATGTGGTGGCGAAAAAGTGCGCCCAACAGCGGGATATTTTTACGGAAATCTGGCTGGTCAGCCGTACCGAGGCCAAATGCCGGGCCATCGCCACGGAAATTGATCAACTCTACGGTGTGAAGGTACAAACCGCCGCCGTCAATGCCGACAATGTCACGGCTTTGACCAGTTTACTGCAAGAAATAGGGCCAAAATTGGTTATCAACGTGGCGCTTCCCTACCAGGATCTGCATATCATGGAGGCCTGTCTGGCCGCGGGTATCAATTATCTCGATACCGCCAACTACGAACCACCGGATGAGGCCCATTTCGAGTACAGCCACCAATGGGCCTATCAGAAACGCTTTGAGGAACGCGGCCTGATGGCGGTGCTCGGCTGCGGTTTCGACCCAGGCGTCACCAATGTCTTTTGCGCCTATGCGCAAAAACACCTGCTCGACCGTATCGAAACCATCGACATTTTAGACGCCAACGCCGGTGATCACGGCCATCCCTTTGCCACCAACTTCAATCCGGAAATCAACATCCGCGAAGTGACCCAGACCGTCCGCCACTGGCGCGATGGCAAGTGGCTGGAAACAGCGGCGATTCTCGACGAGGGCGCCGTGCATTTTCCTTTTGATTATCCGCTGGTTGGGCCAAAGGAAAGCTACCTGCTGTACCACGAGGAAATGGAATCTTTAGTCAAACACATCCCCGGTTTGAAGCGCATCCGTTTCTGGATGACCTTCTCGGAGAACTATCTGACCCATCTGAAGGTGCTGAAGAATGTCGGCATGACTCGTATCGATCCGGTGGAATTCGGCGGTCAGCAAATTATCCCGCTGCAATTCCTGAAAGCGCTTTTACCCGACCCCGGCGGCCTGGGAGAAAACTACAGCGGCAAGACCGTCATCGGCTGTGTCTTCGATGGTTTGAAAAGCGGCAAACGTCAACGCAAATACATCTACAATGTCTGCGACCACGCTGAAGCCTTTCGGGAAGTGCAGGCGCAGGCGGTGTCATATACCACCGGCGTGCCGGCGATGATCGGGGCGATGATGATGCTGACCGGCGTCTGGCGCGGGGCCGGTGTCTTCAACGTTGAACAGCTCGACCCTGATCGTTTCATGAATGAACTGAACCGCTGCGGCCTGCCCTGGCAGATGGTGGATTTCACGGGGACTTTGCCGGACTGAATATCCGGCCAGGCCAAAAGCCTTCATTACCGAACAGGAGATTTCGCCTTGGACATTCCACGCATCTTCAACATTACCGAAAGCGCCCACCGCATCCATAATCCCTTTACGGCGGAGAAGTTCGCCACCCTCGGCGCGGCCCTGCGCCTGGAAGAGGGTGCGCGGGTACTTGATCTGGGCAGCGGTTCCGGCGAGATGCTCTGCACCTGGGCGCGTGATTATAAAATCACCGGCACCGGCGTCGATATGAGCGAGCTTTTCAGCCAGCAGGCCAAGCTCCGCGCTGAAGAACTTGGCGTCACCGATAGGGTAGAGTTCATCCACGACGACGCCACCGGCTACGTCAGCGATAAAAAAGCCGATATCGCCGCCTGTGTCGGCGCCACCTGGATCGGCGGGGGCGTCGCCGGCACCATCGAACTGCTGTCAAAAAGCCTCCGTCCGGGCGGCATCAACCTCATCGGCGAGCCTTATTGGCTGCGCCTGCCCCTGTCGGAAGAGATCGCCAAAGGATGTGAGGCCACTTCGATTGCCGACTTTTTTCTGTTGCCAGAGCTGATCGCCTCGTTTGGCGAGCTTGGCTACGATGTGGTGGAAATGGTGCTGGCCGATCAGCAGGGCTGGGACAGGTATGAGGCGGCCAAGTGGCTAACCATGCGCCGCTGGCTTGAAGAAAATCCGACCGATGAATTGGCGCCGGAGATCCGCGCCCGGCTCAGCGCCGAGCCAAAACGCTATGCCGCCCACACGCGGAAGTACCTGGGCTGGGGCGTGTTCGCGCTGATGGCGCGTTGACAGGCGAAATGAGGCAAGAGAGTGAACGCGAAAATCTATCCCCGTTCAAAGGACAAGCAAACGGTCTACCTGCAGGCCGTCGTCAACAACCCGAATATCGTCATCGGCGACTACACGATTTATAACGACTTCGTCAATGACCCACGGGACTTCGAGAAGAACAATGTGCTGTACCACTATCCCATCAACCACGACCGCCTGCTGATCGGCAAGTTCTGCTCCATCGCCTGCGGGGCGAAATTCATCTTCAACAGCGCCAACCATACCCTGAAATCCCTGGCCACCTATCCCTTCCCCATCTTCTTTGAAGAATGGGATCTGGATGTCAAAGACATCACCTCGGCCTGGGACAATCACGGCGATATCGTCATCGGCAACGATGTCTGGATCGGTTACGAAGCGGCTGTCATGGCCGGTGTGACTATTGGCGATGGCGCCATTATCGCCTCGCGGTCGGTCGTCACAAAAGATGTCCCTCCCTACGCCATTGTCGGTGGCGTCCCGGCCAAAGCGATACACCAGCGTTTCGACGAAAACACGATTGACCATTTACAGAAACTGAAATGGTGGAACTGGCCTGCTGAAAGAATACGCGAATCCCTGCCTTTGATTATGAAGGGAAAATGCAGTGAGCTTTTCTGACGTTTTGCTTACCGGCAATTATTATCGCCTGTCCGAATCGAAGAAAGTGAAAAGGGGTTACAGCCACTAAGCTGTAACCCCTTGAATTTTCTGGTGCCGGGACCAGGAATTGAACCAGGGACACACGGATTTTCAGTCCGTTGCTCTACCAACTGAGCTATCCCGGCGAAACGCAACGGGTTTTTACCCGAAAAAAACAGCGGTGTCAATCTTATTTCTATTCACTTTCGGCTGGTGCCGTAATCGTGCAGGGAAAGCTCACCCAAATCCAGTTCAAAATCCAGATCGGAATCCATATCCACCGGCACGGCTTGCTCTTTCGGGGAATCGGCAGCCGATGCCGCTTTTTTCGCCTCGAACCTGGCATCCTGCTCCTGATCTTCTGAGTCAAAATCAAGACCGAGATCGAGGTCAAAATCATTCTCGCTTTCGGCCAGGGCACAACCGGATGATTCTTCACCATTTACCAGAAAGGCCGCTGCTTTTTCTTCAGGCCAGGCCGAAGAAGATACCTGGCTATTGGGAAGAACAATTTCAACTTCATCAGCCACATTGTTCAACGGATAATTGTCCACAGTCTCCGTATCCTCTTCTAACTGGGAGCAACGCAGAAACACCGGAGCCTGGCAATCATGAACCGATCCACGCAGCGCCAGAGAAACAGAATCGAGCGATTTATTGCATCTTCGGCAAAAATCCAGATGGTCAAAAGAAATAAACCCACATTTGGGACATCGCATCGGCTGATCCTCATTTGTGTTTATGTGCTCGTCAACATATTGTCCAGGTTTTACAACCAATCCATGCCGATATCGCAGTGCGGCGGCGAATGGGTGAGGGCGCCAACGGAAATCAGATCGACGCCGGTGGCGGCGATTTCGGCCACCGTTTCCAGACTGACGCCGCCGGAGGCTTCGGCCAGCGCCTGGCCATCAATCATCGTCACAGCCTGCCGCAACATATCCGTCGTCATATTGTCGAGCAGGATACTCTCGACACCGCAGGCCAGGCAGTCGGCCACCTGTTCCAGGCTATCGCATTCCACCTCAATGCGTATGGTATGGGGAACACGCCGGCGCAGCCGGTCAATGGCGGTGGCAATGCCGCCACAGGCGGCGATGTGATTGTCTTTAACCAAAACACCATCGGCGAGGTTATAGCGGTGATTGCAGCCGCCGCCGACCGTCACCGCGTATTTTTCCAGCAACCGCAAGCCTGGCGTGGTCTTGCGGGTATCGACGATGCGCGCCTTGGTTCCGCTGACGAGGCGCACATACTGGCTGGTCAGGGTGGCAATGCCGCACAGCCTCTGTAACAGATTCAGCGCTACCCGCTCGGCCTTGAGCAGATCGACGATCGGGCCACGCACCGTCATCATGGCCATGCCGGGCGTCACCTTCTGGCCATCGGCCAGACAGTTTTCGCAGACAATGTCCGGGTTCTGCACATGGAAAACTTCCGCCGCCACCGCCGCCACTCCAGTCGCCAGGCAGGATTGCCGCGCCACCAACCGCGCCGCGCCACTTTGCTCCGGCGGAAAAATCGTTTCGCTGGTCAGATCACCGCGCCCGATGTCTTCGGCG
>DOMU01000181.1 GCA_003509305.1 Desulfobulbaceae bacterium
CTCGTTGGCAGCCGTGTGCTGCAAAGCGAGAGCGCCCTCGGCAGCGTCACCGTGATTTGTCTGGCAGCGGCGGCGGTTTTCGTTGCCGCCGCCCTGTGGCAGGGTCCGGCCTGGCCCAAGAGTTTAAGCGGCTGGCTGGCCATCCTGGGTCTTTCTGGCATTGCCACGGTGGTGGCCATGCTGGCTTTTTTCGCCGGTCTCACCCGCCTGCCCGCCGCCGACGCCGCCACCGCTTCGACGCTTGAGCCAGTGATGACGGTAATACTGGCCACGCTTTTATTTGATGAACCCTTGGGCTGGCCGAAATGCCTGGGCGGCTTGATTATTATCGCCGCCTTGATCGTTTTGGCGCGGCAACGGGAGTGACTGAAACGTTCCGTCCCTGCGCCACCGCTCTCGTGAGCGGCGCTCTTGTTGGCCGCTGCCGTTTCGGGTATAGTCGCTTACTTTATTCATCTTCTTTCCGGCCACTCTTCCCCTTCCCAATAGTTGATTCTTTCCATGATTGGCATTTTCGATTCGGGCGTCGGCGGCATGACAGTGGCCAAGGCGGTGGAACAGGTTCTTCCCACTTATCCGATTCTTTATCTTGGCGACCTGGCCCGCACACCTTATGGCACGAAAAGCGCCGAGACCATTATCGAATATTCCCGCGACAACGCCCGCTTCCTCATCGAAAACGGGGCGACAGTCATCGTCATCGCCTGCAATACGGCGTCAAGCGTGGCCACCGAGACCCTGCGCCGGGAATTTTCTGTACCCATTTTCGAGGTGATCAGCCCGGCGGTGTCCGAAGCGGCGGCGGCCAGCAAAAGTGGCCGCATCGGCGTCATCGGCACCAGCGCCACAGTGCGCAGCGCCATGTATGAAAAACTACTGCGCCAGACCCGGCCCGATTGCCAAGTATTTCAGCGGGCCTGTCCGCTTTTGGTACCGCTGGCCGAGGAAGGCTGGCTGAACCGCCAGGAAACGAAGATGATTATCCGTCGTTATCTGCTTCCACTGAGAAACCAGCAGATCGACACGCTGGTGCTCGGCTGTACCCATTATCCACTTTTGGCCACCCTGATTCAGCCGCGCATCGGCAAGAGGGTGCGGCTGATTGATTCATCGCTGGCCGCCGCCGCCTTTCTGGGCCGGGCTTTCAGCGAACGGACCGATCTGGCTGGACGTCTCTCAACCGGCGGCAAAAACCGTTTTTTCGTCACTGACCGCACCGAATCGGTACAGAGAATCGCCGAGATGATCTTTCGCCGTCCCATGGAACTTGATTTGGTATGAACACTTCCCGCCTGATTTTTCCACCGCTCCTGCTCCTTTTGGCTATCCTGTTTGCCCAGACCGCCCTGGCGGCGATCGAATATCCGCTGGATATTGCCCGCCGCCTGCAAAACCGCTACGACCATATGTCAAGCCTGAATTTCCATTTCAGCCAGCAGGTCACTGGCCAGATGACGGGCCGCGACAAGGCGGCATCCGGCGAAGCCTGGTTTCTGAAAAGCACCGATGGCGGGCGGATGCGCTGGAACTACACCAATCCGCAGCAGGCGCTGGTCAGTGACGGCCAGGAATTTTCCATGTATTTCGCGGAACTGAAACAGATGATCGTCAGCGACGCCAACGCGCTCGACCAGGAACTGACCTACTCCTTTTTCAGCGGGCGCGGCAACCTGGAACGGGATTTCCACATCTTGCCCGCCGACGCGGAATACGGTATTCAGGACCACGGGAAAGGAGTGGTGAAAATCATCAAGCTGGTGCCCCAAAAAGAGCAGGCGCAGGTGGAAGACATCCATCTTTGGGTGAACGCCGACTCTTTGATCGAACGCATCGTCTTGCGTGACCACCTCGACACCCGCACGACGCTGACCCTCTCCGCCATCAAGCCAGATGCCCTGACTGGTATGAGCTTGACCGCGGTTAGCCAGTTGTTTTCTTTCACGCCGCCATCCGGCACCGAAATCATCAGGCAGTAATCAAGGAATTGTCCTAAAAAAGAGTGACGCCATGGAAGAAGCTTTAAGTTTTGCCGAACTGTTCAACTCCGAAGAAGACAAAAAAATCCGCCGGATCAAACCCGGTCAGAAAGTGACCGCCACGGTGGTTGGCATCAGCGGGGAATCGGTCTTTGTCGATGTCGGCGCGAAAAGCGAAGGCGTCATTGACGCCGTCGAGCTACGCGATGAAAACGGTGAGATGACGGTAAAACCCGGCGACAGTATCGCCGTTTACGCGCTGACCGCCCGCGCCGGGATACAGCCCTTCACCACCCGCATCGGCGGACGCGGCTCGGCCCACCTCGAAGAGGCCTTCGCCAATGGCATCCCGGTTGAGGGCACGGTCAAGGCTGAGATCAAAGGCGGTTTTGAAATTTCCCTCGGTTCCGTGCGCGCCTTCTGCCCCTATTCGCAGATTGGTCTGCGCCGCTTGGCCGACGCCAGCCAGTATCTCGATCAGACCCTCTTATTTCGCATCAGCCGCTACGGTGAAGGTGGCCGCAATATCGTCGTATCGGCGCGCGCCTTGCAAGAAGAGGAGCAAGCCGCCAAGCGCGAGGCCCTGCGCCAGAATCTGCATGAAGGCGATACGGTCGAAGGCGAAATCAGCTCGATTCAGAAATTCGGTGTTTTTGTCGATCTCGATGGCGCCGACGGCCTGATTCCGCTCAGCGAAATGTCGTGGCAGCGTGGCGATACACCCGGCGATCTGTTTCAGCTTGGCCAGAAGGTGCGGGTGGTCGTGAAAAAACTTGACTGGGACAGCGGCAAAATTTCGTTGTCACACAAAGACACGCTGGTTGATCCCTGGCAGGAAGCGGTGGCAAACCTCCACGCCGGCAGCAGCCTGACCGGCACGGTGGCGCGGCTGACACCCTTTGGCGCCTTCGTCACCCTGATGCCGGGCGTCGATGGCCTGGTGCATATCTCGAAACTCGGCGCCGGCAAAAAAATTCACCACCCGAAAGATGTGCTTGAGGAAGGCCAGCAAATCGACATCACTATCGAAGAAATCCGCCTGGAGGATCGGCGCATCAGCCTGGCGCCAAGCGATTATGTCAGCCCGGAAAAGAAGGAGGAAGACGGACGCGAGGAGTTTCGGCAATTTCAACGCGAACGCCGCAAAAAAGAAGAATCGGCGCCACAACTGGGTGGTTTCGGCGCCCTGTTACAGGCCAAGCTGGTCGAAAAACAGCAAAAGGGCAAAAAATGATGCGGCACTTTATCCGCCTGGCCACCACGCTGTTGCTGATCGCCTTGCTGGCCGCCTGCCATTCCGCACCCGTGGCGCCAATGCCGGATGATGCCATGCGCGCGGCCCTGCCCGGCGGCAGATGGCTGCTGACGGAAATCGCGAGNNCTGACGGAAATCGCCGGGCAAAAGATCAAAACCAATGCGGAGCGCCTGGCTTACCTTGAGTTCAGCGCCGATAACCGGGTATGGGGCAGCGGCGGCTGCAATCGACTGACTGGTACATATCACTTTGACTCCGGACAACTTCATTTCTCCCGCATGATCTCGACGAAAATGGCCTGCATCGACATGCGGACCGAGAATGCGCTTTTGGCGGCACTGTCAACGGTCACGACCAGCGCCCTGTCGGATGGCGGCAATATCCTGACGCTTTATGATAACGATGGCGCGCCGCGCGCCGCTTTCCGTCGTGATGCGAGCGGCGTAAAACAAAAGTCCTGACCCTAATCAAGCATGCTGGTCAGCGGGCTGTTTGCAAAAATTCCGCTGGCGGCGGGCTTCAAAGAGAATCACCGCCGCCGCCACCGAACTGTTCAGCGATTCAACACCGACCTCCATCGGAATGGCTAAAAGCCAGTCGCACTGTCGCCGCACCAACGGACGAATGCCCGCGCCTTCACCACCAATGACCAAACAGGCGGGCAGGCGCAGGTCGGCGTCGTAGAGGCAGCGCGACTCTGGGCCGGCTACGGCGCCAAAATTCCACAGCCCGGCCTTTTTCAAGGACTTCAGCGACTGGGCAAGATTCGTCACCTGGCAAACGGGCAGTTTTTCCAAGGCGCCAACGGCGGATTTGGCGGCGAGACCACTGACGGGCGCCGAATGATCTTTCGGCAACACCAGGGCCATGGCCCCGGCGGCCAGGGCTGAGCGGGCAATGGCGCCGAGATTTCTCGGATCATTCAGTCCATCGCCAGCCACCACCAGCGGTGGCTGGCCGGCGGCGATTCTTGCCGCCACCATGGCCAGCAAATCATCGAAGGCGAGAAAGGCCCTGGCGGCA
>DOMU01000116.1:0-3913 GCA_003509305.1 Desulfobulbaceae bacterium
CGAGCAGGAGCAGGATCAGCCCCAGCGTCACCAGATGGTGAAGAAATACCCGGCTTAGGCCATGGCTTAAGAGGGACAGGAACAGGTCATTGCCGGCATTCCCAATAAATGGAATCGCCAGGACGATGGCTTCGGCGATGCGGCCGGCGGCGGTGCCGGTGCTGTCGGCGCGCAGGACATAGCCGGTGAAGAGCAGCAGAACGGTCACCGGCAAGGTGGCGGCCAGCCGTAAATATTCCGCCCAGCCCATTTCGCTGAAACGCGGCGCGACGGCGAGAAAGTGCGCGATCAGAAGCAGAAAAAACGCCTGGCTTGAGTAAAAATGCAGTGAACGAAAAAAAGCGCCATAGGGAACGAGCTGGTCGAGCATGATCACCGACAGGTAGGCATCGCCCGGCTGGTATTGCAAAGCGACGGCGATACCGGAGAGCAGCGAGACATACAGGCTGATTAAGGCCATCGCCCCCCAGGGGAGTTGGAAACGGTTCAACATCCTGTTGTGTTACGCTGTATCCATCGAAGCAGTGAATTGCGCTTATTGTTGCCGCCCTTGCCGCTTTTGGTGATTGTATCCGATAAACGGCGGCTTGCCCGCATCTCGTTTCTCCTGGCAGTGTATACACAGTCGCACACCCGGCAACGCTTCTCTCCGCGCTTTGGGAATGGTATCGCCACATTCTTCACATAGAAGCAGGCTCTTCCCCTTGGGGAGACTCCCACGTGACCTGGCCACCGCATCTTCAACGGAAGCGGCAATTTGATCATTCACGGCCTCATCTTTCGCCCAGCCCACCGCCATGGCCATCTCCCGGTCATTTATGAACCTGATAATTGAGTGGAAAAGGAAAGTATGCCGAGCACGTTACCGTACAGTGCCTGTGTATTTCAAGCGTAACAACTTGCGGACCCCGATGCCGTAGCCGTTATTGGTCTTCAATGGCGATGATGTAGCGCTGAGGCTCAGCGTGTTTTTCCACCTGATAACGGCGCAGTGGGCGGCTGGCCGGGCCGCGCAGCACCTGGCCGTCCGGCGAGAAACGGCTCTGGTGGCAGGGGCATTCCAGGAGATTTTCCACTTCGTGGTAGTTGACGGTACAGCCGAGATGGGTACAGCGCCTGGAGACGGCCCAGGAGGCGCCGTCACGGTCGAAGAGGACGCAATCGGCCAGCGTCAGCGCTCCGTTTGCCGGCAGCGGCGCCGCTACCTCGAGAAAACGCTTTTTGCCCGGTGGCTGGAATCCGGCCAGCCGGGCGATAAGGATGGCAAGGGTGACCCCGCTCAGCGCCAGCAAGAGACGCCGCGACAGGGAAAAAAATGCCGCCATTTATAACAACCGGTCAAATTTCTGTTTCAGAGCCATTGCCACATGCGGCGGCACCAGTTCGCTGACATCGCCGCCGTGGCGAGCGACATCGCGGATTATTGTCGAGCTGATGAAAACCCAGCGCAGGCCGGGCATAAGAAAAACCGTGTCGATGTCCCGTTCCAGCTTGCGGTTGACAAGAGCTAACTGCATTTCATAGTCGAAATCGGAAACAGCCCGCAGGCCACGGATGAGAGCGCTGGCGCCGCGCCGCACCGCGTATTCGACCACCAGGCCGGAAACGATATCCACCTCGACGCGTCCCTCTTTACCGGGAAAGCATTGCCCAACCATATCCGTGCGTTCTTCCAGAGAGAACAGCGGCGTTTTGTTCGAGTTGCGGGCAATGGCGATTATCACCTTGTCAAAC
The DNA here is from genome assembly GCA_003509305.1 of Desulfobulbaceae bacterium. Taxonomy (GTDB): domain Bacteria; phylum Desulfobacterota; class Desulfobulbia; order Desulfobulbales; family Desulfocapsaceae; genus UBA8130. The sequence continues at coordinate 1,735 of DOMU01000116.1, forward strand.
AGGAGCAGCGCGCGATTGATAAGGTCGATATGACCGTTGGTAATTGGGTCGAAGGTGCCGGGATACACCACCAGGGTGGGCCGTTTGGCTGGAGACTTGCTCATAACTGTGAGGATGATGGGGTGAAATCAGGGATAAAGCGTCAGGCCAATGATACCTTGCAGATGCTGAAAATGGCCGTCCAATGAATACATGGCGGCGGCGTTTTGCCGGGCGTTTTGGGCGATGAGCAGGTCTGGAATAGCAATGCCGTTCAGGCCGCTTTTCAAGCAGGTGTATTGGTATTCCATGATCTGAAGCCAATCGGCGGACATTTCCAGCCTTTCGATGCCGAAAAGCAGGTCGATGAGTGCCCGTTGGTTCCGAACGCGCAGAAAAGGAACCAGTTCCGCCAGGATAATATCGTTTATGACTATGATATCTTCATCAATCAGAAAATCGACAACCTCGGCGTTGCCGCCATGGCGGAAATAGTCAATCCAGACAGAAGTGTCAATCAATATGGACATGGCTCGTATTATTTCCTGTCTCTCAGAGCATCCAGGTCGATGTCCAGATCGACCTGGCCCTTAAAATCTTTTAGTCTGGCGAGCCGTGATTTTCTGACTATTCCTTCTAGGGCGACGGTAATGATTTTGGTTTTCGTGGGTATGCCAGTGACGGCCATGGCTTCGCGCAGCAGGTCGTCGGGTAAATCGAGAGTGGTTCGCATCGGGTTTCTCCTGGGAAGGCATAGTGTATGTACTATTATGCATTTTTATGCATAATAATTCCATTTCTATTTTTCCTCCTGATTCTCTCGGCGAAGGAGGCTTATTTACCGGCATTTAATTAGTCCCCCTCTTTGAGGAGGGATGTCGGCGCAGCCGACAGGGGGAGTCACAAAAAGCCGGAGGAAGGATGAGCGCATCCTGAAATGAAAAATGGAATAATAGGTCTTGCCGGAGTTCCGCCCATCATTTTGCCATCAGCAAATCTTTATAAAAATACTTCATCCATTCTTTATATACGTCCTGGGCCGACAGGCAAGTATCAATCAAGTAGCCTCGCACTCGTGTGAATTCATGCAGACCACGATAGTAAAACTGTTTGTGGCTGTCATCAATGATGAATGGAATTATGTTATTTTTTAAACACTCGCGAAACATAATCAAGCGTCCGACTCGGCCATTCCCATCCTGAAACGGGTGTATTTTCTCAAAATGATAATGATATTCGACAATGGTTTCAAGCTCGATTCTGGATATGGAATTATACCATTTGTTGAGTGTATTCATGTCGGTTTCGACATTATCGGGCAAGGTGGTCGCTGTTCCACCCACTTCGTTAGGGAGTCGCTTCCAATCGCCAATCCTAAACCATTTCTTCGTGGCATCGGCGGTGCCTGTTTTTAAGATACTGTGAAATTCTTTGACGAGCGTGTTTGCAAACGGCAGAGCAATCGTATCGAGCAGATAATCGAAAGCGACGAAGTGATTTGAAGTTTCGATAATATCATCGACGGGAACCGCCTCCTGATCTTTGAAGCCGATAGTCCGGGTTTCAAAGATAAAACGGGTTTGTTCCTCGGTCAGTCTGCTCCCCTCGATTCTGTTTGAATTGTAGGCAAGATTTATCTGGGTTTTATGATACAGGCCGCCCTTTCGTTTCGCCTCCTTTTCCTCTTTTAGATATGTTATCAATTTCATATCGTCTTTATATATTCGAGTTGACGAACTCTCTGTTATGGTACGGCTGGTGGTTGCTGTGGAGTTGTCTGCCCAGCCTGATAAGCTTTCAGCAAAAACAAAAGCGTTGTCGCGGTCATATTCAGCGCATACTGAGCCATATAATCAGGGACATTGGTGGGAGCTGTACCCTGGCCATGGGCTCCAGCTTTATTACGTACCGTGGCAATGCCGCTTTCAAGCAGCGACTGAAGAGAAGAAAACTGACTCTGGAGATAAGGCGGGATAAGCTGGTTTTGAAAGCAGACATCTATCAACTTTTTGGCCGTGTCGTTGGCTTGAAATGCCCATCCCCGTTGGCCACATATGGTTTTCATGACGCTTTCAAAGGCTTTGGCGCATTCGACAAGGCATTCTTTGTGTCGGCCATGGCGGTAATGTTCATACGCTTTCATAAATTCTTCGTTTGCGCCCTCAAAGCCAGGTTCGCGAAGCAAGGCCAGAGCTGGTTA
>DOMU01000116.1:3956-4810 GCA_003509305.1 Desulfobulbaceae bacterium
CCTTGAAACGAATGTTTAACTCTTCGATAAGTGGAGAAGCTTGGTTGTGTTGAAATACTTCTGAGAAAACAAGTTCCACAATATCCAGGGCATTCTCAATTAAAAATTCGTACAGGAAATATTGGTGAATCTCATTCCTGGCATCTATCTCGTCTTGACGCCTACTTTCTACTTGTGACGGAGAGACGATGTAAATACGTTTTGGAACTAAATACCCCGGAAGCGAGAAAACTCCACGTTCGCGACAAAGAACATCTCTTATCTTGCTATACAACTGTGTATTTTGGGGAGGAGAAGCTTCGGTAATGATCTGAATAACCTGTACCCGCAATGCTTGGGGAAGATCATCATAGGTATACACATCCGGCATTTCGCCGCGCGCCCGCTTCTGCCGTTTTGAAAACAAGTCAGTCACCGCCATATCTTCACCTCTTCTCCATCCCCAGCTTAATCAGCTTCTCAAGGAATTCCGCAAAGCTCAGGCCATGGGCGGCGGCCATCTTTGGCAAGAGGCTGGTCGCGGTCATGCCGGGGATGGTGTTGGTCTCAAGCAGGTAAAAATTGCCATCCGGGGCCAGCCGCATATCGGTGCGCGAATAGCCGGACAGGCGCAGGGCTTTATGCGCCCGCATGGCGTACTCTTGCGCCTGATCACGGATGGCATCGGGCACCTGCGCCGGGCAGATTTCATCGGTGGCGCCGGGCTGGTATTTGGCCTCGTAGTCGAAAAACTCATACCGGGCATCCGGCACAATTTCGATGACCGGCAGGGCCTCCAGCTTGTCGTTGCCGATGACGCCGACGGTCAGCTCGCGCCCGGGGATGAAGCGCTCGATCATCACCGCCCGCCGTCC
>DOMU01000176.1:0-3089 GCA_003509305.1 Desulfobulbaceae bacterium
AGTAAGCCTTCACGACAAGAGTGCGGATTTCTTCACTGGCTATCTTCATGAAGATAGTTTAGACCTCCTGTGTAAAAAGTTAAAGTTAAATTGCTCTAATTTAAGGGAACTTTACACCCGAAAGTGTTACCCATGTCTCCGCACACCTGTTACCTATCTCTCCGGTCTATACAGTCTATACAGGGGATGTCGGCACAGCCGACAGGGGGAGTTACAAAAAGCCAGAGGAAGGATGAGGGCATCCTGAAATGAAAAATGGAATTGGGCCGAATTTGTGCTCGCGGATTGCTACCCAGCCCGGCCTTTGAAAAAGGTCACCAGGGCGTGCAGCGTCGTCATCGGATGCGGCGGGCAGCCGGGAATGTAGAGATCGACGGGAAGAAGCGAATTGAGGTCGCCGATGATTTCCTCCGAGCCATAAAACGGGCCGCCGGAGATGGCGCAGGAACCGGCGGCGATAACTACCTTCGGCTCGGGCATGGCGGCGTAGGTGGCCAAAAGCGCATTCTTCATGTTGCGGCTGACCGGGCCGGTGACATGCAGGGCATCGGCATGGCGCGGCGAGGCGACAAAATCAATGCCGAAACGGGACAGGTCGAAAAAGGGCGTGCCAAGGACGTTGGTATCGGCTTCGCAGGCGTTGCAACCGGCCGCCGACACCTGGCGAAGCTGCAACGAGCGGCCAAAGAGCTTCTTGAATTCAGCGCGGCTGCGGGCGGCGAGATTGGGCAACGAGCCAGTGGTGACCAGATCATCGCGGCGGGTACAGCCCAGCTCGAAATTTCCCGTGAAGCGGACAAAATCGCCGGCGCAGCCGCCGCAAAATACACAGCGGCCCAGGTCGATGGTTTTTTTCGCCGCGTCAATCGCCCGCTGCGGACAGCGCTCGGCGCATTGCCTGATGATTTCCGGGTCGCAAGCGCCATTGACTTGCGGCAAACCGCGGTAGCGGTCGATGAGCGTTACCGGCTTTTTCGGCCAGGGTGTGGTTCTCATGCCCTGATTCAACCGGGTTTTGATGATTTTCAGCATGTTTCTATCTCCTCGCGCCGGTTCAGGAAAAAACGGCGCGCCAGCATTACAGATCGAAGCCGCAGTAGCTGAGGTTGAAGCTCTTGTTGCACAGTGGAAAATCGGAAATCCCCTGGTTACGCAAAGACATGGCCAGGCCCATCCAGTTGTGAAACGACGGGTCTTTCACTTTGTAGCGGACGATTTCTCCGCCCGCTCCCGTGATCAGGCAATGCGACACCTCGCCGCGCCAGCCTTCGTTCAAGGTGACGACGAAATGCTCCGGTGCCAGCGGTAATTGCCGCCAATCGGCGGCAACCGGGCAATCTTCAGCGGCACCCGCCAACGTTTCAACCAGATGCAGGCTATGAAAGATTTCGTCGCGCCGCGTCATCGCCCGGCTGTAAACATCCCCCTGACTGGCGGTAATCGTATTGCCAGGTAATGAAGCGTAGCATTCGGTCGGGAAAAATTCGCGGACGTCATATTCCAGCCCGGAGGCCCTGGCGCAAGGGCCGACCAATCCTAAACTCTCCGCCGTTTTGCGGCTGACCGTGCCGGTTCGCTCAAAACGCGCCGTCACCGTATGCGCCGTGAAGAGCAGGTCAGAGACCAGTTCAAGTTCTGGCCGCAGCTCTTTGATTTTCTTGGCAACAAGCGCGAAACGTTCGCGCTCGACCGCATGGCCGGCACCACCTGGCCGCACCAGGCTTTTACCGAAACGGTTGCCGGATAGGAGCAACAATAAATTCAGAAATTCGCCACGAAGACGGCCAAAGTAAGCGGCTGGCGGCGCAAAGGCGACATCGCCGCTTAAGGCGCCGAGATCGCCAACATGATTAGAAAGGCGTTCGAGTTCAAGGGCGATCGTGCGCACGGCGGTGGCATTGGCATTTATACCGGCCAGGGATTCGATAGCCTGGCAAAAACACAGGCTATGGCCGATAGCCGTATCGCCGGCGATGCCTTCGCAGATAATCGGCAGGCGCTGGCGCGGTGCGCCAGTCAACAGCCGTTCAACGCCCCGGTGCTGATAGCCAAGCTGGATCTCAAGGTGCAGCACTTCTTCACCGGCGCACTGAAAACGAAAATGGCCGGGTTCGATGATGCCGGCGTGTACCGGGCCGACGCCGACCTCGTGGATACCTTCGCCATGTACGGCAAAGTAGTCGTACCTGCTTTCATCGACATGGCGCAGTGGTTTCAGCCACGGATGGCCGCTCGGCGTGATGCCATACTGCTCGGCGATCTCGCGTTCAAACATGGAGAATTTGGCCCCAGCGGCTAAAGTGAGCGAGGGGAAAGTCGTTTCGACCTCGGTGGCAAGGACAAAGAGGCTGGTGCCACGGACAACGGCGTAGAGGCTGTGGCGGCCAGCCGGTTGTCCCTTCTCCTGATGGGCGAACAACTGCACAACGGCGCCGCCGTCCAGCGCGAAATCACGCATCAACTGGAAAAAACGTCCCAGATCGGCTCTGGGAATATCGCCGAGCGGCAGCGATCTTCCATTTTCAATCTTGAGAAAATCAGCCATGGAACGCCCCTCCGAGCAGTGCCAGCACCGCCTCGTTGATGGCTGCCAGCAACGGCGGCGGCAGCCACAGGCAGAGCGTAATCGAGGTAAGAAGCAAAATCGCCGGCGACAGAATACGCGGTGTTTCTTCAGGAATCAGCACCTGCTCGCGGGCTGGCGGCGTGAAAGAAAGGGCGATAACATTTCTCACGAGACCGATTACGACCAGTGACAAGCCAAGGATGAACAGGATTCCGGCGGTCAGGTGGCCCATGCGGAAGGCGGCGAGGATGATAAGCAGCTCGCTGATAAAAAGGCCAAAAGGCGGCAGGCCAGAGAGACCAAGAAATCCGGCGAAAAAGGTAATGAAGGTTTTCGGCAAGAGGCGGATCATACCGCCGCAGTGGGCAATCAGCTTGCTGTCAAAGCCAAGGTACATGTTGCCAGTTGATAAAAAGAGTGAGGACTTGATCAGCGAATGGTGCAGAAGATGCAGCATGGCGCCATAGACGCCCAAACCGCCGATACCGACGCCCAGGGCGATGACGCCCATATTTTCGACGCT
>DOMU01000176.1:3154-3278 GCA_003509305.1 Desulfobulbaceae bacterium
CAGCCCAGCCAGGCGCATCAGGCGGTGCATCTGATAAATGGCGAGGAAGGCGCAGTTCAGCAGGGCGCCGGACAGAAGCGCCGAGGCCGGGCTGGGGGCCTCGCTGTGGGCGTCCGGCAGCCAG
>DOMU01000219.1:0-17280 GCA_003509305.1 Desulfobulbaceae bacterium
AAACAACCGATAAATTCTGAAATTTACAATGTGGCCGGAGCAGACAGTTTGCCCAGCCGGATATCCCTGCGCATACGCCGCAAGATTTTCTACCAGCTTTGCCGATTGGTAGATTTACATCAGCAACAGACAGTGCTTGATGTTGGTGTTACCACCGACAAATCCCATCGGGAAAGTAATTATTTTGAGGCATGGTTCCCCTATAAAAAACGAATCACCGCGCATTCAAACCAAGATGCGGTTTGGCTTGAACATGATTACCCTGGCCTGCGTTTTGTCCACAGTGACGGACGGGAAATGCCTTTCCCTGACGCTTCTTTCGATCTTGTTTTTTCGTCAGCGGTTTTGGAACATGTTGGCTCCTTTGAAAACCAAGAAAACTTCCTCAGAGAATGCTGCCGGGTATCGCGACATCATGTTTTCTTAACCACGCCAAACCGCTGGCACCCCTTGGAATTGCATACGGCTTTGCCTCTTTTGCACTGGTTGCCTAAACCAACCCACCGGCGTCTTCTCAAAATATTTGGTTTAAGTGCATTGGCTAAAGAAGAAACCTTGAATCTTCTCGACGCGCAAACTTTACGCACCATGTGCCACAATATCGGAATTGCCGACTTCAAAATTTTTCGTGTTTTTTTCCTTGGATTTCCCTCGAATCTGCTGCTGTATATCAACATTGCTAAAAATAACCGTATCCGCTTTGAAAAAAAATTAAATTTAGGAAAATGAGGATGATTGTTGATACGTTGGTTGCTATCAGCGGTCGTAATCCCCCTCGTCCACTAGACTCTAGAACATTTTGGTGTATGCAGTGCATTGAAGTTATCGACGGGGCTGGAATTCTGCACAGACTAATAACTAATAACAAGTTGAATCAACCCATGAAAAGCAAATTACTAGGTAAGGCTTTTTTTTTCTCCGCCGCAATCTTTTTTGTATTCAAACTCTGGCTGGTGAGCGCTCACCAACTTNNGGATGGCTTGCTTTTTGTCAGAGAGGCATGGGAAATCATCCAAGGAAACTGGCTTGGTCCGTATGATCACCTGACTCTGATCAAGGGGCCTTTTTATCCACTTTTCATTGCCATCTCATATTTTCTGGCCATTCCACTGATGACCGCCCAGCAAATATTGTGGGCTTCCGCTTCGCTTGTCTTTGTTGTCGCTCTCTATCCCACGCTCAAAAATCAAGCAACGGCTCTGGTCATTTTATTTTTTCTCCTTTTTGCCCCATTTTCTTATTGCCAAGTTACTTTCATAACTTTTCGTGAAGGATTTTATCCTTCGCTGGGATTTATGGTCTTGTCCTGTATGCTTGGATTATTTCTTAGGGAACAGGAATCGCTGGGCAAAAGACTTATCTGGGCTTGCGGCGGTGGCCTAGCTTTGGCAGCATTTTGGCATACCCGTGAAGAATCAATCTGGCTCATACCATCTTTACTTTTTCTCTGTGCCTATCATCTATGGACTATTTTTCATTGCTATCCTGGCGAAAGAAAGAAAAAATTTACTCAAGCTCTTGTCATCTATCTGGCTCCACTTTGTATCTTTTTTACCATTTCATTTGTCTTTTATTATCAGAACTATCGGCATTACGGTGTATTCATAACCGTGGAAGAAAAATCAGCTCCTTTTAAATCGGCTTACGACAACTTACTTCGCATCAAAACGAATTCCTGGCGGCAATACTTCCCAGTGGTGAAAGAGGCGCGGATGAAAGCTTACGAGGTCAGTCCTGCATTCCGAGAACTGCAATCCAGTTTAGAAGAAAAAGGGAAGGCTTGGGCAAAATTATCTAGGACCGATGATATACCAGCGGCTTTTTTCATTTGGGTTTTTCGAAGCGCGGTGGCATCAGCCGGATACTACAAAGACGGCAACAGCGCCATGGAGTTTTATTCGCGTATGGGAAATGAATTACATGAAGCCTGTGAGGACGGACGCCTGGAATGTCAGCCCATCTTCGCCTCCATGGTGCCGCCATGGAATGAAGCCTATAACAAAGTTTTTCTTCCTGCTTTGGCCAAGGTATTTTTGCGCATCGTCCGCTTTGATGAATTTTCGGCAAGCACGGATGGTATGTACAGCTATCCGAAAGGTGATATGATGGCATTCTATGCGGCGGTAACGCGAGAAAAAATCAAGATAGATAGTCCTAAATACGAACGGCAACTGATTCCGGAGCGCCACCTGCATCTTGAAAAAGAAAAAATACGCATTCTTAATAGCATAATAACAGCGTATAGCATGATAGTTCCGGTGCTGTTCTGCATTGCATCCGCCTGTTTTCTTGCTTCACTATGCGTCTCCATTTACAAGCGCCGCCGACCCTCTTGGTTCATGGCTTTCGCAATAGCAAATCTCGGCGGCCTTTGGGCCCTGACGTTTATTCTGACTTTGCTATATATTACATCGTACACTGAAATATTTAGGCCGATGATGAGTAGCTTCCCCATCCTTTTATTCTTCATCATTTCATCTTTGTGTGAAGGCTGGCGTCTGTACAAATCCGCGACGACACCAACCCCAATCAACCACGTGTGTGGAATAAACGCATGACACTCCTTTTAAGCATCGATCTGGAAGATGTACGCGACTGGGTGGAAAATGGTGAGAAATACCAGCCGCGGTTGCGGATCAATACCGAGCGCTATCTGGCCTTTTTCGATCAAATCGGAGTCAAAGCGACCTTTTTCGTTGTTGGTTCAATTGCCAGACAAAACAAAGCTCTTATCACTATGATTGCCGGGTTGGGGCACGAGCTTGCCTGTCATTCTGACAGGCATATTCAGCTCGACAAACAATCCCGTCGTCAATTCATTGCTGATATCAAACGAAATAAGGAAACTGTGGAAAATATCTGTGGGCAACAGGTATTTGGGTACAGAGCGCCAACATTTTCATTGACTGAGCAAACAATGTGGGCCCATGAATTGCTGTCTGAAGCCGGATTCACCTATTCCAGCTCCGTATTGCCGGCGAAAAATATCCTGTACGGTTGGGAAAATTTTGGCGAAAAATGCCGGAGAATGGCATCCGGTATCTGGGAAATTCCAATGACTTTGCATTCATTACCATTTTTTCGGATTCCTATTTGCGGTGGAGTCTATCTCAGAGTGTTTCCTTATTGGTTGACCCGCTACAGTGTCAATCACTCCATGAGGACAAAACTACCTATCGTTTCCTATTTGCACCCCTATGATATTGATCAGGAGCAAGAGAGGTTCATGCATCCGGATTTACACGGAAATCATTTACTGAACGCGCTGATGTATATCGGACGGGGAAGCGTTTTCAAGAAACTCGCCAAATTAAAAAGAATATGTGAGTTCCTGCCCTATGGGCACTATGTGCGGATGCGGTTAGAGCGTGGCATAATCCCTGACAATGTTGCAATCGAAAATATTGGCGCAATGGAGACGTGAGATGAATATGAGTGATTTGACAGTCATTATCCCGGCATACAATGAAGAAGCTTCGTTGCGATCTTTTCTTCCCCAAATATTTGATTTCTGCGACCTACAAGGCTGTTGTTTATTTGTTGTCAATGATGGTTCCCGTGATGGAACGAAAGACGTCCTTGATTCTTATGAAGATCGCAAGAATTTCAAGTCAATTCATCATAAATTGAACAAAGGTTATGGGGAAGCGATTAAGTCTGGATTGATGGCGGTAAAAACGAAATACTGCATTACCATTGATGCGGATGGCCAGCACAGCCCGGAAGATATTTGCCGCCTTTACGCGTTGATGACGGAGCAGGATGCCGATTTGGTGATTGGCCGAAGAAGCGAAAAATGGAAAAATAATCCGTATCGTTTCTGCGGTAAAAGAATCATACGCTGGATTACGAAAATGCTCATGCCGTTGGATGTTCAAGACATAAACTCAGGGATGAAGATGTATCGGACGGAGCTTGCCAGAGCCTATGCGCATTTGTGCCCAAGTAATATGCCTTTCAGCGATATCATCACGCTGTATTTCGTCAATCAGCGTCATTTGGTTCTTGAAACACCAATTAACATTTCTCCCAGAGTGGCCGGTGTTTCCACCATCAACACCATAACCGCTTTTGAAACCATCATGGAAATATTGCACATCGTTACATTCTTTAATCCTATGCGGGTATTTTTGCCTGTCGCTTTGGTCTTTCTTACCCTCAGCGCCCTCTGGGGTGTTCCTATTATTCTCCGTGGGGAAGGCGTCTCCGTCGGAACGTTATTTCTCTTTGTCACAGGCATGAATTTCTTCTTTTTAGGGCTTATTGCTGAACAGCTCTCTATAGTCAGGAAAAAGATATGTATTGATCCTGTGAATAAATTATGAAACAAATCAAAAAGTGAGAAAGCTTGAATTGTGTCCAGCCGGACTCGAATACTTTTCAAATACAAATGGATTGCCTGGCATTAAAGAAGGCCGTCATATACTGAATATTTGATCTAAACAAGTGGCAACGTAAAGAGGGTTGATGTTCCGTTCGTTGTTATCTTCCGGAAATCCAGAATCCACAGCGCCGCAGGTATGAAAATTTTTTCTTTATCCGCCTATATCGCCTGCTCCATTGTTTCACAATTATTCCTGAAATCCGCCGGATTGTATGCCGCCGCGCAAACCAGCCTGATGCATAAATATATTTTAAATCCCTGGCTGTGCGCTTCCTTGGGCTGCTTCGGTCTGTCTTTCCTCTGCTGGATGTATACGTTGCGCCGAATGCCTTTGTCCGTGGCGTATCCCTGGACGGCACTGATTTACGCGCTGACACCGCTTATCTGTGTTTTGGTCTGGGGGGAACGCGTTTCCCCAGCGTATATCCCTGGTATTGCCTGTATCATCGGCGGTGTCGTGTTGACCAGCCGCTCGTCTCGTACGGAATGAAGTCATGTCCATCACTGCAATATTGCTGCTTCTTTTGGCCGTTTTATGCAGCAGTGCCGGTCAAATTATTTTCAAGCTGGCGGCGATGAGCCGGAAGCCATTCCGCAACATTCTGCTTTGTGCCGTTGGTATCGCTTTTATGTTGGCTGCGGTGCTGATCTGGGCGGCACTGCTTCAGACTATGACGCTGACCGCCATGGTTCCTTTCGCCGCCTTAGCTTATATCACCACACCACTCGCTGCGCTGCTGGTTTTCAAAGAATCTATGAGTTGGGTGTTTTGGCTGGGTACTCTGCTGATTGTCATTGGAGTGATGCTGACTTTGCTATGATTTGTTGAACACTTGGTTGTTGTTTTTTACTCCTATCCTGGTTTATTTCACCAATTTGATTACACCAGTGTTGTAAAAGTCTGGGGGTAATTTCCTCGCAAAAGAGTAACGTTTTGAACGTGAAATTTCCGAGAATGGAAAACACGGAGATTCTTACATGAAAACGTCCCGATTTTCCGACAGCCAGATTCTGGCGATTTTGAAGCAGGCCTCAAATGGCGCTCCTGTCCCTGAGTTTTGCCGTAAGCATAGCATCTTACAAATGGTGGGCGAAGTACGGCGGCATGGATGCATCAATGATGGTGCGCATGAAGGAACTGGAGCGGGAAAACACCCGCCTGAAAAAGATGTACGCCGAAACCCAGATCAAATGCGAGGTTCTTCAGGAAGCTCTGGGAGAAAAGTAAGTGGTAAGGCTGTCTCATCATGTTGAGATGGCTCGAAAAACCGTATCTGAGCGATGTCTGAGTATCCGGCAGGCGTACCAAGTATTCAGCGTCAGCGAATGCTGTTATCGTTACGAACGCAAACTGTCGGATAAAAATATGCGGATAGTTTGGCTCTTACTTAGGTTAACGCAGTCACAGCGCAACTGGAGGTTCGGTCTGTGCTTTTTGTATCTGTGAAACGAGAAAAGCCCCCTCGGAACTTTCGTTCCAAGGGGGCTGTAGAATGAACGGCGAGATATCCGCTTTGTGGTGACCCCAACGGGACTCGAACCCGTGTTACCGGCGTGAGAGGCCGATATCTTTTTCTGGACACCATGCGTTATTCTACAGCATGATTGGTGTGTAGCATAATCTGTATTTTTTCTCAATGCAAAAAAGTGCATATATCACCATGAAGGAGTAGCAAGTGGAAAAGCCAAAAGGGTTAGCTGATGCGTGGGCGCTGTATGAGACAGCGGTTTTGTCTTCGTCTAAGATGAAAAGCCAAGTTACGGAGTCCGGACGATGGAAGAATTATATTGCCCCTGCTCTCGGTGAAAAGTCAATCGACAGTTTGACCAGCTTCGATTTGCTGATGTTGCGACGCAATTTGGAACAGCGGAATTTGAGTCCCCAAACCGTGTATCATTGTCTGTCACTTCTACGAAGGGTTTTGGTGAAGTTCGGCGAATGGACGCAATACGATAAACGTTTGCCCAGCTTCAAAGGCGTTATGCCACAATTTGATAACATGCGGCTAAGATTTCTTGACCGCGAGGAATTGCATCTTATTCTTGGTGCTCTGATGGAGGAGAAAACAAGAAATTGGTATGAAATTGTTTCGTTTGCTGTGAATACTGGACTGAGGAGAAGCGAGATTTTTAATTTAAGACTGAATGATGTTAATTTCAACTCTGAAATTGTCGCGGTGATGGACACGAAATCAAAGAAAAATCGTAGTGTTCAACTCAATGATATTGCTTTGAGCATAGCATTAAAAGAAAGCGACTATCGGACATGGAAATGACCATCTGTTTGAAGACAAATCGCCAAGGGTTTTCAGAAAGGCAATCAAAGATTCCGGCTTGAATGACGGAATTACTGATCGGCGCCACAAGGTAGTTTTTCACACGCTCCGCCATACTTTTGCAAGCTGGTTGGTTCAGGCAGGATATCCTATTGTATTGGTCAGCCAGCTTCTCGGCCATAGCAGCATCAACGTAACCATGCGTTATGCTCATCTTGCGCCTTCTCAAGCGAGAGAGGCGGTCAATCTGATCAGCCGTATATGTAGATTTAACGAAAATACACTTTAATGCACAGAAATACAGGAAAATACACATATCATACAACATCATGCGCATTTTCTACAAAAATATGCGCATAAAATGCAATATAATACACATTACAACAATTTCATGCACATAAATACAATATATTGCGCAGTTAGTGCAATATAATACACATATACGCATAACTTTGGATTGACATCCAAAGGCAGGATAGAAGGAGTGGGCCCACTGCGCTTCGCTGCCCATCCTTATCCTACCCTGCGGGGCCTGCTTATTCGCCTGCGGCTCAACGCTGTTCCGGCTACGCCGGATGGAGCATCCAAAAGGAAATCAGAGGAATTTTTTTCGGAGGTATTTATTGTTGAATTGCGTCAGGTTTCGCCCACAAAACGAAAAGAAATAGTGCGGTGAGCCGGAACCACCGATAATTCCATCTTGTAGGATACGGCAAATTGCCGTATCCTTAACACAAGGAGGACAATAACTATGCCCGCAGCCACCATTTCCACCGCCCGTCTCGAGGCCCGAATCAGCACCGATTTACATTCGATGCTCAAGCGTGCCGCCGAACTTCAGGGGCGCACCATGACCGATTTCGTGGTGTCAGCCGTGCGGGACGCAGCGCAGCGTGCCATCGAACAAGCCGAAATTATCCGCCTGTCTCTGGCCGATCAGGAATGTTTTGCGCAAGCTTTGCTGTCGCCACCGAAACCATCCCCAGCCTTGGAACGTGCCTTTGCCCGCCGGGACAAGCTCTTGCGCACTGAATGAACCGCGCACCGTTCTTAATCGCACCGTTTGATGCATCATATGACCGTGCTGCTTTCCGTAGCGATTCTGAGCCGTTAAATCGCTACCTGCGCGAACAAGTCACCCCAGACATTCGCCGCCGCGTCACCGCGTGTTTCGTCGCCTTGGCAGACGAGCAACGTATCGCTGGCTACTACACCTTGGCCTCGGCAAGCCTGCTGTTGGCCGATCTCCCGACCAGCATTGGCAAAAAGCTGCCGCGCTATCCGACCGTGCCCGCCGTTCGCATGGGGCGTTTAGCTGTCGATCAGGTATTCAAAGGAAAAGGGCTTGGTGGTGCTCTACTGGCGGATGCACTCAACCGTGCCGTCCGCTCTGAAATTGCCGCTTTCGCCTTGATTGTGGACGCCAAGGACGAGGCGGCAGAGGCTTTTTACCGACATCACAGCTTCATTTCATTGCCAGATTCGCCGCTTACCCTGTTCTTGCCACTAGCGACCATCCAGCGTTCTTGAAACTCGCCGTTCCAAACCGTTTATAAATCGAGAATGGTCTGCGAGAAGCCTTAACGTACGATTTTTCCGTTTTCTGAGGGCGCCCCTTTGAACGGCAAAATCCATTTCTTTTCGCATAATTTCTAAATTGTGCGAAATTTTGTCTTTCCGGCGATTACCAGGATTTTCTTGGAAAATATTTTCGCACAAGATACTTGCATATTTACAGAGTAATGCGATATAATATGCAAACGACTGAACACAATACATTGAAAAGGATTTTCTCCGATGGCGTTTATTGGATATGCCCGTGTATCGACGCGGGAGCAGGATTTCACTGGTCAGCAAAATAATTTGCAAACCTCTGGGTGTGAGCGGGTATTTGCCGAAAAAATCAGCGGGCGTCATGGCAACCGTCCGGAGTTGCTGGCGCTGCTTGATTATGTCCGTGCCGGTGATGTGGTCGTGATAACGCGGCTTGACCGGCTGGCGCGGAACACCCGTGACTTGCTTGATATTGCCGAACGTCTACAATTAGCAGGTGTCGGTTTGAAAAGTTTAGCCGAGCCATGGGCCGACACCACCAGCCCGGCAGGCAAAATGTTGCTGACTATCCTAGCCGGTGTGGCCGAGTTTGAGCGTGGTTTGATTGTGGCGCGGACATCGGCTGGCCGTCAGGCGGCGAAGGAGCGGGGCGTAAAATTCGGGCCGCCGGTCAAGGTCGATCCGCAAAAACTAGCGCTGGCCAAGGCGGCCCTGGATGGCGGGCAGAGTGTCAGCCAGGTGGCCGCCGGAATCGGTGTACATCCCGCAACGCTTTATCGGCATTTGAACGGAGGAAAAGACAATGGAAGTCCTGACGGTAACGGTCTTGAACGCGGACCCGCTATATAACAGACAATAACAGAAAATTGAGAGATGATTTATGGCTTACAGCGTCGATTATAAAGTAGCCCTGGAAGTACTGGGGCAATACAAGCAGGCGTTTTTGCAGAAGGAATATCATGAAAAAAAGAAAGATAATCCGAATCAGGCAATTTTGAAATATTGCCGGGTGAGATTGGAAGCCTTGGATGATTTGCAGGATGAGCTGGAAACAACGGACACTGAATTGATCGCCCAGACCATCGACCCGGCAAACAGTAAATTTTTTGGAGCGGTGTGATGGCGGAGCGGGTTCCGTGGGGAGATTTCCCGCCGGTTATCGCCAACGACAGAATGGGGTCTTTGCGTTGGGACGGGAAAAACATTGAAGCGCCTCAATATGCCGCCGCCAAGTCTGGTGATGACTGGCAAGCGGCATTGACTCTCGTCGAAAGAAAGCTAAAACCTGACACGATTGGACGGATTGGCAGTTTTCTTCGTCAGCGCGGCATTGATTTTGGCAAAATGGAAATTTTGCCTGTAGATGCCATCGAAGCAGGCGGTAGAAACAAAATTCCACTGGCAATGGCAAAAATTATTTCCGAAAAGCTGGGCCGCATTGCAATCAATACCGAAATCAAACAGGCCGACAAGGTGGGAAGGAGCGGAACCGGAATCAACCATCGTCTGGCTTTCATGCCTTCTTTTGCCGGGGACGTTGCACAAAAAAATTATCTGATTGTTGATGATACCTTGCGAGTTGGCGGCACGGTTGCCAATTTACGGGGATATGTTGAACGCAATGGTGGAAAAATAGTCGGAGTTTTTGTTATGCAAAGTGACGAACAATCACTAACTTTGCAGCCAAATGAAAAAATATACAACAAACTGTACTCAAAACACGGCAAGGAGAAAACAGATGAGTTTTGCAAGCGGCAATTCGGTTTCGACAGTTCATGTCTTACCTGTGGGGAAGCGGGGAATATCGCGGCAGCCGCAAGCCTCAATGACATTGCAAGACGTATTGAATCTGCCAGAGAACACGCCCGGAGAATCGGACTTGAAGTTGACGTTGCTACAAGAGAAGCTGGGCGACTTGCAACAACAAGAAGTCCGGCCCTTGACCAAGGACGAACTGGAAATGCTACGGCGGGACTCAAGGGAGTGTCTGGCGATAGATTGACGGAAGCCAATAGACCACCTCACGATTTCCACATTTTAGCCACGGTGTTCTGGTTAGCGACGGAACAAGAATCCCCAAACGAACCAGCCGACAAAATACTGGAGACTTACCCAGAACTTTCCGGGGCGGTGGCAGCGCGGAAAAGTATTTGCCAGGACATCAGCTTTACGAATAGCTTCTGGAATCCCGACAACGTGGAAAGACTGAAGTTGGCAACCGATGGCATTCGCCAGCGTATCGCACAAGGCCGCTTGCAATTTGATAATAAAGAAATTGACTCCATCAAATCGGTGGCTCTCGAGCGGCATAAGGAGTTCGATGCGGAGCGCTGAGGATTTGTTCCATGCCAGGTTTTACGACTACCCGTTTTGAATGTATCGACCCGGCCAAGAACACAAAGGAGCGGGGCGTAAAATTCGGGCCGCCGGTCAAGGTCGATCCGCAAAAACTAGCGCTGGCCAAGGCAGCCCTGGATGGCGGGCAGAGTGTCAGCCAGGTGGCCGCCGGTATCGGTGTACACCCCGCAACGCTCTATCGGCATTTGAATGGAGGGAAACATAATGGGAATTCACAGCCTGGATTATAGCAAACAGCCAGAATGGACACAGGAAGAAGCGATTGCTTACGAATGTGCCTGTGAAGTTATCGGCGACATGATAGGTATTTATACAGGAAGAATTTACGCGGAAAAACGCAAGATCAGCCCTGACTGGGAAAAAATCGAAAGGTTTGATGATGAACGCGCCCGCCTGTTTCGAGAGAGGGAGCAATTGAATGGTCTCGATCACGAAACAATAGCCAGGATTAGAAAAGAATATGGGGCAAAAGTCCAGGCGCATCGGGAAGGGGCTAAAGAGGCCTTGGCAAGAACGGCGGCATGAGCGCGGACTTCAACAGCGACAAATATCGTCTGAGTGAAGCTGAAAACCAGCGGATATTCGACGAGGAAATTAAACCCAAATTGTTTGCGGACAAAAAGTTACAGGCACATCCTGTTGCCGTGATTTTTGGTGGGCAACCCGGAGCGGGAAAGAGCATATCATTCAATGCGGCGGTATCTGAACTGGCGGAAAATGGTGGTTGCGTCAAAATCGACGGCGACGCTTTGAGGCAATTTCATCCGCGATACGACCTGCTGATGACTCTGGACGATAAGACAGCAGCCGTGTACACCGGCGGGGATGCGGGATCCTGGGTGGAGAAGGCTATTTCCGAAACGAAAAGACAGCGCGTGCACGTCGTGATCGAGGGCACCATGCGGAGCGCGGAAGTGGCCGCGCGCACCATGTCCAATTTTCGCGACGCGGGTTATACCATTGACGCGCGGGCACTGGCCGTCAGCTTTCAAATGAGTCAATTGGGTATTTTCAGCGGTATGAAGGACAAAAGGCTGACCGGGGTTCGGGGCGTATGACCCCGTCAGAAGCCCATAAAACGGGCTATGATGGGATGCTGGTCACACTGGAGCGCATTGAGGCCGAAAAACTGGCAGACCGGCTGACAATCTACAGGCGCGGTAACGTGGCGATTTATTATAACGAACTTGAAAATGGACAATGGGCACGCGAACCAGAAGCCCGTGCCGTTGTCGAAGCGGAACGCAATCGTCCCATGAATCAGCAAGAACGCAAGGAGTATGTTCAAGGTTATGAAAAAGTCATCGCCCTCATGAAAGCTCGGAAAGCGGATATCAGAGAGCTATGGCTGGTGACGGCTTTGAGGCACCAGACACAAAATGACCAACCAGACCGTGACGACAATTGGGAGCGCTGAGGATTCGTTCCATGTCAGGTTTTACGACTACCCGTTTTGAATGTATCGACCCGGCCAAGAACAAAAAGGCTTTCTATACGTTGTCCACCGGGCATGGGCTGTTCTGTTTCATGCTGATTCGCTGCTGGGGCCGTATCGGCGGCAGGGGACATCGTCTGACCAAATGCTTTGCCAGTGAAGCGGAAATGCTGCTGGAGTATGAGCGTCTTTGCAGGAAACGCCGGCAACGCCGCTATAGTTTGACCGATTAAGCGGTAGCCATATCATCGCACGGCTATCATCATCCCTTTTTGCCGAAACGCCGCCATTTCCACGGTGGTATCGGGTTCTGATCCCGCCACAGACCACAGCGGGTGGCCCGCGCCAACTGTTCCCCGCGCTCATACTCCTTGCGGACGGATGGTAAACGGCAATATCGGGGATACACCCAGGCATATCCAGTTGATACCATCTCACTTCGCGTCATAAGTATGTATGGCTTGATACGTAACAAGAATAATGTATAATTCTATTTATAAACCAAGGAGAGCCTATTATGGACATCACATTATCTGGGCGTGGCCAGTTCACTTTGAACAAGGGGTTTCTAAAACATTTAGGCGTGAAGCCAGGGGAGCGGGTTTCTATCAACAAAAAGCCAGATGGAAAGCTGGAAATCTCCGCGAAAAAAGATAAATGGACGGTGGATGAAGCTAAGGAGTATTTCCGCACTCTTTTTGCCGGAAACAAGATTCACGCCACCGTTGATGAAATGAATGCGGCGATTGTTGCTGGTTACGTGAAATCCGGGATGAGTGACCTGGAATGATTACCGTAATTGATACGAATGTACTGGCGCGATTTCTCATTGGTGACGATCCAGCACAGGAAAAAAAAGCTCAAGCCATTTTCGCCAAGGCGAAAAAGATAGTTATTCCGACCATTATATTTTGTGAATTGTCTTGGGTGATGAGCGCGGTATACAAGCAGCCCGGCAGCGTCATTGCCAATGCGATGCGCGGTATTCTGAATATTGGCAACGTCGAAGCGAAAACAGATGAAATCGAAGCTGGGTTAAAGATGATTGACAGTGGTGGTGACTTTGCCGATGGCGTTATTGCCTATACAGGTGGAGTAATGGCTGGAGAACCATCAACCTTCGTTTCCTTTGACAAACAGGCGGTTAGGAAGTTGTCGGCTAATGGATTGTCGGCAATGGATGCCGCTGGTTTTTAGCAAAATAAACCGCCATTTTCTTGTTCCTATTGACATAATTGCGCCGAATCATCCCTTTTTGCCGAAACGCCGCCATTCCCACGGCGGTATCGGGTTCTGATCCCGCCACAGACCACAGCGGGTGGCCCGTGCCAACTGTTCCCCGCGCTCATACTCCTTGCGGACGGATGGTAAACGGCAATATCGGAGATACACCCAGGCATATCCAGTTGATACCATCTTACCGCCGACGTCCTGGCCATCGGCCAGGAGGCGAGCAACGATGCGGCCATGGTGGAAATCCTGGTCCATAGCCTCCATTTTAATCAGCTTGCCGCTGATCAGCGATTTCAGCTTCCGTTTTGCCTGTTGGCCATAAGCCTGATGCCGCTCCGGCGCATCAATACCGTATATCCTGATTTTGATCTGCCGATCGTCCGCCATCCGTGCCCGCACGGTATCGCCATCAATAATGCCGGTGATCGTGATCGGCGTTGTCGCCAGCGCGGCGGTGGTAAAGAAGAACGGAATAAAAAGTAAAATTACCACTCTTATGGTACCGCTGCCGCCAGTGGTAATACCTCTCATTCCCTTTCGCCGTCCAGAAATTCACCGTCGCAGGCGACAACCCGGCTGGCCTCGTCATCGCTCCAGGTCAGGCTGTGCATGAGCTGGCAGAAGCAGTTCGGTGTTTTGCTTTTTACGGTCAAGAACCAGAGGGAGTTCTGACACCTGGCGCAGGCCGTTTCTGGCGGATTCTCTGAGGATGCCAATATTGGGCTTCGTGTCTGGGCGGTTTCCATCGAGCCTCCTGATCGTTGTTCCTTCCTGTTTGCAGTGTTTGCCGAATTTGGCGAGAGCATAGAGGCTGGCCGCTTCCTGGGCCTGGCTGTCCTTTGAAAAATGGATTTTCGCGCCGGCATCACGGATCATGCCGCCAGAAGCCAAAGTGATAATGACCACACCCCGGTTGTCGATACGCTGTTTGCATCCGGCAAAGAGCGGCTTGTCTTGCGCTTCCGCCGCGATCCGCTGACTCTCCTGAACCTGTAACCTTTCGATGCGGGCCGAAGGCGTGAGTTTCCCGTCCGGAATGTATTTCGGAGGTTGGCTGGCCACCGGTTTTTCCGTTCCCTTCGCTTCGTTCATTGAGGCGGCGAATTTGCCCAGGTCAGCGTCCGACGGTGCGTACCAGCGCTTTTCCGCTCTGTCCCATCTGGCGCCCACCTCTTTGGCCACGTCCCGCGCCGCATAGGGCACGTTGAGCCAGGTTTTCCCCTTGGCTTTGGCTGCCGTTTTGGCCGTTATGGCCACTGCGGTGGCTTTTTCTTCCCGTGAGCGCAACACTGAGAGCGCCGCCTTCGCCTGGGCCGGGTTGCCGTATTCAGCCCGGTATTGCAGAAAACCGTTCCAGTTGTGATAAGGATATTGCCCACGGATTTCAGCCATCCGCTTCTGATTCTCGGCCTTGGCTTTAGCCACATCCTGCTTCTGGATATGGCGCATCATGGAAAGCCTGGCTCCCATCTCCTGGCCCCGCGCCCACTGCACTTTCAGTTGGCCAAAGGCTTCTTTGTTCCGCGCCTTTTCCGCCTCAATGGCCGCCTTACGCAGGGCGGAGAGCGCTTGAAATTCCTGCCACAGCCGATCACGCTCCAGGCTCTTCGGCTGAATGGGTTTCCTCTCATATTTTTCGGCGGGCGGGGCCATGCCTTGGGCTTTACCTTGAACCCCAGCCTGGCTTTTTTCCGCTTGCCGCTCCGGCTTTACATATTCACCGAAGCGTTTAACCAGCTTCGATTTCGATAATGACCTGTCGAGAGCGCTGGCTTTGATTGACTCTTGGTCTTTGCCGCCCTGGCTAAAAATGGCAAAACCATTGCCCTGCGGCCTGATCTCCATGCCGTATTGGGCAAATACCCGGTGCGCCGTCTGCCAGTCCTGGGCATCAGCCAGTGCTGCCAGAACCGCCTCTTTTTTATTCAGGGCAAAGGATTGAAAAGACTGCTCGCCGGAATGCGCTTCCATTGCTTCGGCCCGCTGGACGATGTGCTTATCGCCTCTTGCTTCCATGCCGTTATCCACTACCAGGCCGAGCTTTATTTCCATTGCCCGGCAGGCTTCGGACAGCTTGAAGAAATCGCCTTTCAGGCTGGTGGCCATGGTCAGCTTTTCCGGGTGAATCAGGTTGTAAGCGATATGCAGGTGCAGGTTGTTGGTGTTTTTATGGACACCACAGCAGCGCTGATGTTCTGATAAACCAAGCGCGGCGGCGCAATGTTCCTCAATGGCTTTGAAGGCATCCGGCGTCAGCCTGGCTTCGTCTTCTGGGCGGAAGCTTATAATCAGATGATAGGTTTTATCGCTTTTGGCGCGGCTGTTTATCTCCTGGGTCGCCTCGATCTCGGCAATGGCCAGGTCATATTCTTCGGCCCAGCATCCGGCGTGCCAGGACACGAGGCATTTTTCGCCGGCGTGATCGGCGTCGCGGCAGTAACGGGCCAGATCCCCAAAGTTGCGTTTGCCTCTGGAATGAACCCGTTTCGCAATCATGGTTTGCTCCCGCGCAAGGACGCCACCACTGCCTGGCAAGCTCCCGCGACTTCGGCCTGGTTCTTTTCAATTTGCCGCAAAACCTGGCGCAGCTCGAAGGCCATCATGCCGGCACTGCCGTCGGCAAGGGATTTTTTCAAGAGACCGCCCAGCCTCCCAAGGTCGGCATTCGCTTTCAGCACGGCGAGCACTGCTTTTTGATCCGCTTTTGACCGCACTTCCTGGCCCAGACAGACCCGCTTGATGAAGGTTGAGACCGACAGCCCGGTTTGCCTGGCCATGGCCACGATCCGCGCCTGTTCTTCCTCCATCAGATAGGTTCTGACCGCTTTCCGGTTTGGACTGGGCATGATATAGATATTATTTTATATTGCTTTGGATATTAAATAACGATTCAAACAATGCCCATACAGGCTTCTTTTAAGTTTCATTTCTTCCCCTTTTTTCCCGCCTTGGGTTTGTCCTTTTTCTCAAACTCCGGGCTGCCGTCTTCTTTGACGTCAAAGGCGGCTTTACAGCCCGCTTTGTAGCCCGCGCAGGAGAAGAAATCATAGGCTTTGCCCGCTTTGCTGGTGCCGGTGCGGCGGATCAGTTCAGCGCCACAGTCCGGGCATTTGAAGCCGGATGGCGGCGGCTGTGGTTTNNCTGCCGTCTTCTTTGACGTCAAAGACAGCTTTGCATCCATCTTTGTAACCCGCGCAGGAATAGAAATCATAGGCTTTGCCAGTCTTTTGGCTGGTACCGGTGCGGCGGATCAGGCCGGCGCCACAGTCCGGGCACTTGAAGCCACTGGCCTCCGGTTTTGGCTTGGTATCCTGGCGTTCGCCGGGCACACCGCCGGCATCAGAGAAAGTAGCCGGGCAGTCCGGATAACCGGAACAAGCCCAGAAGTTATAACCTTTCTTTTCTTTCGTTTCTTGCCGCACCCTGTGGCGCAACGGCTGGCCACAGGCCGGGCATTTTGGCGAGTTGGCGGCGATGTAGGCCGTGATCTCGCCCGTGATCCGGCCATGTTCCGCCGTCATCAAGGGCAGGTACTGGCTTTTGCCTTCGGCGATCAGGTCGAGGCCGTTTTCCAGGCCTTTCGTGAAATCGTAATTCATGAACTGGAAATTACCGGTCAAAGCATCCGCCACCTTCTCCCCGGTTTCAGTCGGGATGAAGTTGCGCTTTTCAAGCTTCAGATAGCCTTTGAAGCCGATGATGTTTTCAAGGATGGCGGCGTAGGTCGAGGGGCGGCCAATGCCACGGTTTTCCAGTTCCTTGATCAGGCTGGCTTCCGTAAAGCGGGCCGGTGGCTTGGTCTTTTTCGTAAGCACTTTGCCGTCTTGGGCGGTCAACTGGCGGCCCGCTTCCAGTTTGGGCACCTGATTGTCGGTTTCGGCCTCGCCTTCCTCGGTCTCATCTTTTGCCACCAAGGCTTTCCAGCCCGGCTGGGTCAGCGTCCGGCCACGGGCCTCAAAGAGGGCCCTTTTACCATCGGTTTCGCCTTCGAGGGTCAGCACCCGCACCGCGAAGACCGCGTCCTCAAGCTGGCTGGGTCC
>DOMU01000219.1:17323-17468 GCA_003509305.1 Desulfobulbaceae bacterium
CTTCATGCGCCTCCTGCGCCCCTTCCTTGCTCTTCCAGGTGCGCGGCTTCGGCGGCAGCGGCAGATCATTTTTCCCCGCCCATGACCTGATTTCGGCAATCGCCTCTTCGGACAGATTCGGCGAATCGGTACGCATGTAGGTGAT
>DOMU01000165.1 GCA_003509305.1 Desulfobulbaceae bacterium
ACCTTGGCCAGCATATCGCCCAAAGTGACGCAGCGCAGCTCCTTCAGCAGATGGCGGATATGGCCGGTGCGGATCAGTTTTTTCAGCGTCGTATTGTATTTTTTCAGCTCACGGTCGCAAATTTCCCGGCCCAGACCCAAGGATTTTTCCTTTTCCTCACGACGCAGCCAGTTGCGGATCTGGGTGCGGGCGCGCCCGGTTTTGACCAAATCGAGCCAGTCGCGGTGCGGCGTCTGACTGGCCGCGGTGAGGATTTCGACGATATCGCCACTTTGAAGCTGGTAACTCAAGGTGACAATCTGGCCATTGACTTTGGCACCCTTGCAGTGGTTACCAACCTCACTATGCACGGCGTAGGCGAAATCGATCGGGCAGCTGCCGGCAGGCAGTTCTTTAACGGCACCGCCGGGGGTGATAGCGTAAATCTCCGGATAAACCAGTTCACTACGGACGCTATCGAGAAATTCCTTCGGGTCTTCCACCTCTTTCAGGGTGGCCACCAGTTTTTCCAGTTCCTTAAAAAGACGGGCGTCTTTTTCGCCTACTTTCTGTCCATCTTTATAGGCCCAGTGGGCGGCGACGCCTTCCCGCGCCACCTCATCCATCTCTTGGGTACGAATCTGAATTTCGATGAAATGGCCGCCCGGCCCAATCACCGTCGTATGCACCGACTGGTAATTATTGGCCTTTGGCGTTGCAATGAAATCTTTAATCCGGGATTGCAGGGGCTTCCAATTGGCGTGGATGATACCCAGGACCTCGTAGCATTCGCGTATCGTTTCGACGATGATGCGGAAAGCGACTTTGTCATAGACCTTGTCGATGGGTATCTTCTGGGCCACCAGCTTTTTGTAGATTGAATAGAGATGCTTCGGGCGCCCAACAATACGCAGCGGCGTTACCCCTGCCGCAGCCAGGATTTCGCGAATGGTGGTGATAGTCTCATTGACATATATTTGCCGCTCGGCGAGGCTATCATCCATCTTTAAGTTGATATCGGCGTATTCGTCGGGATGGAGATACTGGAAAGCAAAATCCTCAAGCCCCCGCTTCATCCAGTCAATGCCCAGACGGCTGGCCAAAGGCGCGTACAGCTCCATGCTTTCCTGGGCAATTTCCACCTGACGCTCGCGCGGCAATTTTTCAAGCAGCGGCATGTCCTGCAAACGATCAACCAGACACACGAGCAAAACACGGATATCCGAGGCGATGGCAACCAGCATTCTGCGGACGTTTTCCGCCTGACTGGCCAGCTTGGAGTTGTAAGGCAGATTCTCAATCTTCGTTGTTCCAGCGACAATGCCAGCCAGCGTGTCGCCAAAGAGATCCCGCAGACGCTCAATTTTCATGCCGCCGCGTTTGATGACGCCATGCAGCAACCCGGCCAAGATCGAGTTGATGTCGAAACGCATGGTGGCGAGCGCGCAGGCGACATCGAGAGCATGAACGACGTAAGGCTCACCAGAAAAATGTTTCTGCCCCCGGTGCGCCTCACACACCACCTCCCAGGCCTTGTCGATACGGGCCACGTCGGCATCATGCAGGTATTCAGCGGCGATCTGCTTCAGCCGCTCCGGATTGTCCTGAGCGAAATACGGCATATCCTATCCAATCACGAACTTTTTCCCGGCCCCATGCCATCGCGTCGCTGAGAGCGCACCGAAAGAGGCAAGCGAGAACACCCCTCAGCCCACGACAACAGCGCTTGCCTTATCATTCCGGCATCGCCGCCTCGATCCGCTGGCACAACAGCGTAACCAACGACTCCGGCGCCACTTCAACGCTTTCACCAGAGCGCCTTGCACGCAATTCAACCAGGCCCTTCGTCAGAAACGTTTTCCCTATGGTCAGGCGAAAGGGCACGCCGAGCAGATCGGCGTCCTTGAATTTGGCGCCGGGCCGTTCGTCGCGGTCGTCGAGCAAGACGTCAATCCCGGCTTGCTGTAATTCCGCATACAATTCTTCGGCACAGGCGGTGATTTTCTCGTCCTGTACACCAAGATTCAGGATAATCACCTGATACGGGGCCAACGGCACGGGGAAGACCATACCATGCTCGTCATGATTCTGCTCGATACAGGCGGCCACCACACGGCTGACGCCGATGCCGTAACAGCCCATGACAAAGGGGCGTTCCTGGCCATCGGCATCTTGGAAATTGGCCTTCATCGCCTCGGAATAGCCGGTGCCGAGTTTGAAAATATGACCAACCTCGATGCCTTCGGTCATCTCCAGGGCACCACCGCAGCGTGGGCAGCGGTCAGTGGCGGCGACGCGGCGCAGATCGCCGATGCGGTTGGCATCAACCTGAAAATCGCGGCCAGGCACCACATGGCGCAGGTGACTATTTTTTTCATTGGCGCCCACCACACATTCGGCCATGGCCATCACCTCCTGGTCGGCGCAAATGACAATGGGCAGGCCGACCGGCCCCAGATAGCCCGGCGGCATCCGGGTGGCGGCAAAGGCCTCATCATCCGTCGCCGGGACAATATCCACCGCCTTCAGCATATTCTTCACCTTCACCAGCTCAACCTCGCGGTCGCCGCGCACCAGCACCGCCACCGGCTTGCCATCGGCCAGATAGATCATGGTTTTGACCAGTTCCGAGGCTTCAATACCGAGAAAGGCACAGACATCGGCGACCTTCTTTTTGCCCGGAGTCTCGACAGTTTCACAGAGCGCTGTCCCTGGCTGGGCGGGGGTGGGCGCGGCGATGGCCGCCTTTTCGACGTTGGCGGCGTATTCGCAGGCCGCGCAGGCGACAATGGTATCCTCGCCGGTTTTGGCCAGCACCATGAATTCGTGGGAGAAATTACCGCCGATGGTGCCGGAATCGGCCTGGACGGCGCGGAAGCGCAGGCCACAACGGCTGAAAATGCGTTTATAGGCTTCGTGCATCTTCCAGTAAGTAATTTCGGCCCCGGCATCGTCGGCATCGAAGGAATAGCCATCCTTCATCAGGAATTCCCGCCCGCGCATCAGGCCGAAACGCGGCCTAATTTCATCACGGAATTTGGTCTGGATCTGATAGAGATTGACCGGCAGATCACGGTAAGAATGAAGTTCTTTCCTGATCAAATCGGTGATGACTTCCTCATGCGTCGGCCCAAGGCAGGATTCACGCTCGTGCCGGTCGGTGAAGCGCAGCAGCTCCGGCCCGTATTTGATGTAGCGCCCGGATTCCCGCCACAGGTCGGCGGGCTGCACCATCGGCATCATCAGCTCAATGGCTCCGGCCCGGTTCATCTCCTCGCGGACAATGCGCTCGACGCGGCGGATAGCCGCCAGGCCATAGGGCAGATACGTGTACACACCGGCTGTCAGTTTGCGGATGCAGCCCGCCCGCATCATCAGTTTGTGGCTGATTACTTCCGCTTCGGCGGGGTCTTCTTTTAAAGTCGGGATAAAAGCTTCAGAATAGCGCATGGTTTTTCCAGGGTTTTTATATGATGTTATTCTATTTCAATTCCGCCACAGGACTCCTTCCGGCGGTTTCAGTCATTGGCTGAACAATCCTTTCCCTCTTCGATGACTTTGCCATCTTTCCATATCATGATGCCGTGGCCAAATTGCCGCGCCTTTTGCCGGGCCTTGTCCGCCGCCCGCCGCAAAGCTTGTTCCGCACCCGCCATATCAGGGTCGCGTTCTCTTCTTACCGTTACTGACTGATTATCAGCAATATTCNNACTTTCACCGATTCATCCCCTCGACGATAGGCACAGGTTTACCTCCGGAAGTTTGCCTCCGGAATTATCATAAAGCGCCCACTCATCCACCATGGGTTTATAGAGATGTTCAAAATTACGCAACCCGCTGGCAAAGCGCCGCCGGATAGTCATCTCGGCAATATCATGACCACCCTGTTCCACCCGCCGCCGGACACGGGCGATGGCCAATTCCGGGGAAATAAGCTTGAGAAAAAACAGCTTGATGATATAGCCCCGCGCCTTCCAATCAGAAATGCGTCCCACATAGGCGCGTCCGCTCAATGTGGTTTCGAAGGCAAAGCTTACGCCACGGCGGACATGATTATCAATCTCTTCCAGCATCAGCCGTCCCGCGCGAAACGCGGCCTGTTCAGGGGCGAAAGGCGATAAACCAGCGGCAATCAAATCAGCATTGACAAAAATCAGGCAACCGGCCTCTTGGGGCAAGAATTCCTTGGCAAAGGTGGTTTTCCCCGCCCCGTTCGGCCCGGCGATGATAAGAATTTTCTTCTGCTGGCTGCTGTTCATGGAGGAGAGAGCATCTGTTCCATTTAGGTTTTAGTGATTTCTTCCTTTACATGATGATCTATACGCGTAGCCAATTCCCTACATTTTTTTATCAAATCTGTAATACTATCCGATGACAATTCCACCTTATTATCTTTTTTGTCGTAACCAGCCCTATGCACACAATCATGACGAACTCGCACTGCCTTGAAAAGCCATAATATATCGCCAAAATCAATTCCCAGCACATCCTTGTACATGGGTTTGATTTTCTTTAAGTCATGGAAAATAAGCTCATTGATATAACAAGCCACCGTTATCTTTATCTTTTCATATTCAGAATAGATTTCATGCAAGGAGAACTTCTTATCTTTGAATTCAGGAACTGTTTCAATCAATTTTCTTGTAAATTTTTCAGAGTTTGCGACTGCATGGGAAAAAACGGCGAAGAGATAGTAGTCAATTGATGAAATGACATGAGTATGAAGCATGACAAACAGGTCAAACTGTGCAGGTGGATCAGACGTAACTTTAAGCAATGTTGCGACAGATTCTAATTGTTTATTCAGTGTCTTGAATTGATCACTACGCTGAGCTGTCCATTCAAGTTCGGCTTCCCATTCGTCATCATAGTCGTCATCACAATCGTAATCACCTAACTGATCCGGCGATAGATATAAACTTAATTCACCTTTAAGGCGTTTTCTGACTTTCTTCAACACCTCTGGATCTCTCATCCTCATAAAATTCAATGTAATAGTCATAGAGGATGCCGCCATCATTACTGTAGTTTGGATCTATTGTATAGTTTAGCTCATCCAGTTCTTCGCGGGAAATTTCCAAATGGGAAGCAAGATGCTCAGCTTCGCATTCTTCAAATTCCTCATTTTGCCTCTCTATCATGTATTTTTTTGCAATGCCCATAATAGGTATTCTCTCATCAATAGCTATTTTTCAGCATGAACAGCGCCTCGGTAGCGGAAATGGTCACATCGGAAGCGCCCGTATCAATGATAAAGCGCAGCGCCAGCCAAAGCGCGGGCAGCATTTCCAGGTACAATCATAGCCTCCCTGTCTTTTCAGCTCGTCAATGTCATTGGCGCTGAAAACCTTATTCGCTATCGTCGCGCGTAAAGCCCGCGCCCGTCTCAATCGTTCGCTGGGAGTAATCGGTCCAGCGCGAAACTGTCGCGGTATTCCGGGCGCACGGCGTCGAGCACGGCGGGCGTAACCGGCAGCGTTACTTCATAATCGCCTTCAACATAAGGGCCAGCGTCATAGGGCGCTATTAAAATACCAATATGGGTAAAACGGCTTTTATCCGAACTGTTCAAAATCAGCGTATAGTCAACCGGGTCCAGACATTCCACGAAATTCGTGAAAATGCTGGTGTTGATGGAGCCGATCTCGCCACCGCGTTTCTCGGCGCGCTGCCGGTTCAGTTCAGCGCAAAAAGGTTGGCGGATCGCCGCCGATAGTGTCGCTGGCGATATGAACAAATCGGCGGCTTTGACCTTGCGATTTCGCATCTTGTCCCATAACAAGGCGATTGGCCCGTGGTTGGGATGCGCCCCGCCGGTGTACGTTGACCACCACCCGGACAGGCTGAGCCAAGCTGGTAAATCGGTAACCACCCGCCATTGCACGCCGCTGTCGTACTGGTAGCGACCGGATGTATCTTGCGCCCATTCCACAACTTCCGCCTTGCGCTGAGCCGCATCCTTGTCCAGCCACGCCTTGAGCGCCGGGATAGCGCCAGCCGCCGCTGGATAGCTGTAGTTGAACGTGTACTCCTTTGTCTCTAGATGGATTTCGCCACCCGCTTTGCTCATTTGCACGGTGGTTTCAGCGTCCGCGCCAAACGACCATCCCCCAAAAAGCAAGACACACAGCGTCAGCCAAAGCGCGGCGAATATTTTCCCAAACCTCATCATCGGCTATTCTCCTGGTTCAGAAATGGGTCAGCGGTTGCGCAACATGCGAAAAACTTCGCAGTAATTTTTTATCCATTTTCCATCGCGTCCAGTTCGGCCAAAAACTCCGGCAACAGCCGCTCTTCCGGGACACGGCGGACGATTTCGCCCTTCTTAAAAATGATGCCCGTGCCATGGCCGCCAGCGACACCAATATCGGCTTCTTTGGCCTCGCCAGGGCCGTTGACCGGGCACCCCATCACCGCCACCTTCAGGGGCCGCCGCATGGTCTGAATATGCCGCTCCACCGCCTCGGCCAAGGCGAACAGGTTAATACGGGTACGGCCACAGGTCGGGCAGGAAATCAGTTCCGGGCCGCGCTCTCGAATCTTCAGCGCCCGCAGCAGTTCCCAGGCAACGCGAATTTCCTCGACCGGGTCGCGCGTCAGCGAGATACGAAAGGTGTCACCGATACCGTTTGCCAGAAGCAAACCCAAGGCAACGCTCGATTTAACCGTGCCAGCAATCAGGCCGCCGGCTTCGGTGACACCCAGATGCAGCGGATATTCAGTGGCGGCAGATAAATGGCGGTAAGCGCTGACCGTGGTCAGGACATCCGATGACTTGATGGAAATTTTTATTTGATCCCAACCCGCTTCTTCCACTAACCTGACATTATTTAACGCGCTTTCGATGAGGGCGTCCGGATACTCTGGTGTCGGGTAGCCGTATTTTTGCAGCAGACTGGATTCAATCGAACCGGAATTGACGCCGACGCGGATCGGTGCCTGGTGAGCTTTTGCCGCCGCCACCACCTTGACCAGCTTTTCCGCGCCGCCAATATTGCCGGGATTGATGCGGATGCCTTCAGCGCCGTGCTCCAAAGCGGCGATGGCCAGGCGATAGTCGAAATGAATATCGGCGACCAAGGGAATATGGATGGCCTCGCGAAT
>DOMU01000142.1 GCA_003509305.1 Desulfobulbaceae bacterium
CGAACCGGCCTGGGTAAAACGGAAGATGTTATCAACGAAGAACAGCACGTCCTGACCTTCCTCATCGCGGAAATATTCAGCGGCGGTAAGACCGGTCAAGGCGACGCGGGCGCGCGCGCCCGGCGGCTCGGTCATCTGACCATAAACCAAGGCGGCTTTTGGCAGAACGCCCGATTCTTTCATTTCGTTGTACAGGTCGTTGCCTTCACGGGTCCGCTCGCCAACGCCGCAGAATACCGAAATACCACTACGGTTCATGGCGATATTGTTCACCATTTCCATCATGATAACCGTCTTGCCGCAGCCGGCGCCGCCAAACAGCCCCATCTTGCCGCCCAGGGGGAAAGGTACCAGGAGGTCAATAACTTTGATGCCGGTTTCGAGTACCCGCACCTCGGTGTCCTGCTCGGTGAAGGCTGGGGCCTTACGATGAATCGACATTTTTGCCGGCGAGTCGATCGCGCCAAGGCCATCGACCGGACGGCCAACCACGTTCATGATGCGGCCCAGGGCCGGAGCGCCAACCGGAATACTGATCGGGCCGCCGGAATCCCGCGCCGCGAAACCGCGGACCAGACCGTCGGTCTGATCCATGGCGATACAGCGGCAGACGTTGTCACCCAGATGCTGCGCCACCTCGATAACCAGATTATCTGGTTCATTCGATATGCCAGGGTTGCTGACAAAGAGGGCGTTCAAGATTTCTGGCAGATTTCCAGCGTCAAATTCGACATCGACGACCGGGCCAATGACTTGTGTGATCCTACCTACTCGTTCTGTTGTCATGGAAGAGACTCCTTCATCCCAATGTGAAAAAACAAAATTATTTCAAGGCCTCGGCGCCGCCGACAATATCCATCAACTCGTTGGTAACCGCCGCCTGCCGCGCTTTGTTGTACAGTACGGTCAGATTGTTGACGATATCTTTGCAAGCTCTGGTGGCGTTGTCCATCGCGGTCATCCTGGCGGCGTTCTCANNATTTCGAGCATGGCGTGATACACCTGCACGTTCAGATACAGCGGTTGCAAGGTTTCGACCACCGCCTCCGGCGAAGGTTCACAAAGATACTCACCAGACACTTTCGGGGCGCCCTCGACCGGCTGTACCGGCAAGAAGGCCACATTCGTCGGCGTCTGCACGACGATCGAATGAAAGTGGCTGTAGACCAGCTCAACCCGGTCAACGGTGCAGTTCAAAAACCGACCAGCGACATCTAAAGCAATATCGCGGGCGTCATGCATGGAGACATGCCCCATAATACCCGTATAGGAGGCACGCACGGCGCCGGTTTTCTTCAGCGCCTGTGCCGCCTTTTTGCCGACGCAGACATAGCTGACCTCCTGGCCGGCGGCGGCGCACTCTTTGGCTATCTGTGCCGCCCGCTTTAAGATATTGCTGTTGAACGAGCCGCAGAGACCGCGGTCAGAGGTAAACACCACCAGCTCGACCTTTTTCACCGGGCGTTGTTCCATAAGCGGGAACTGGCTGGTCATGCCACTCGATACCGCCTGCATAGTTTCAGCGAATTTCGCGGCGTAGGGGCGAAATGCCTCCATCTTTTCCTGGGCGCCGCGAAGCTTGGCCGCTGCCACCATGTTCATTGCTTTGGTGATCTGGGCCGTCTTTTTGACGCCGACAATTTTGAGTTTGACTTCCTTCAGACTGGGCATACGGGTTCCCCCTTATCCATTCAGACCACGGGTCGCCTTGAAGGTATCACCGAATTTTTTCAGAACGCCGTCAAGTTTCGCTTTGATCGCGTCGGTAAAGACCATTTCTTTGGCTAAATCGGTGAAAATGGACGGCTCATTGGAATCGATGAAGCTGTACAGTTCCTTTTCGTAATCGGCGAGGGAGTCAATCGGCAGCACATCGAGATAGCCATTGGCGCCGGCATAAAGGATCGTTACCTGTTTTTCCATCGGCAGCGGCTGATACTGCGGTTGCTTCAGGATTTCGACGAGACGCTCGCCACGGGTCAGTTTGGCCTGGGTGGCGGCATCGAGGTCGGAGCCAAAGGCGGCAAAAGCGGCTAATTCACGATACTGGGCCAAATCGAGGCGCAACGTGCCCGCGACCTGTTTCATGGCTTTCACCTGGGCGGCGCCGCCGACGCGGGAAACCGACAGACCGACGTTAATGGCCGGTCGAACGCCGGAGAAGAACAGGTTCGGTTCGAGATATACCTGACCATCGGTGATCGAAATAACGTTGGTCGGGATGAAGGCCGATACGTCGCCGGCCTGGGTTTCGATGATCGGCAGAGCGGTCAGAGAGCCGGCGCCCAGTTGATCGTTGACTTTCGAGGCGCGTTCGAGCAGACGGGAGTGGTTGAAGAAAATATCACCAGGATAGGCTTCGCGTCCCGGCGGGCGGCGCAGCAAAAGTGACAGCTCGCGGTAGGCGACGGCCTGTTTCGAAAGATCATCGTAAATGATCAGGGCGTGCATCCCGTTGTCGCGGAAATATTCGCCCATGGCGCAACCGGCGAACGGGGCGATGTACTGCATCGGCGCCGGATCGGAGGCGCAGGCGGCGACGACCGTCGTGTACTCCATCGCGCCATGCTTGCGCAAGGCTTCGACGACCAGGGCCACTGTCGATTTTTTCTGGCCGTCCGCGACATAGATACAGTGTACATCGGTATTTTTCTGGGCGATGATGGCATCAACGCAGAGAGCGGTCTTGCCGATCTGCCGGTCACCAATGATCAACTCGCGCTGGCCGCGGCCAACCGGGGTCATGGCGTCAACGGCTTTGGCGCCGGTGTACATCGGCTCGTGTACGCTCTTGCGGGCGATAACGCCGGGAGCCAGCACCTCGATTTTGGAGAAAAGCTTAGCGTTGATCGGGCCCTGTCCGTCAACCGGCTGACCAATGCCATCAACGACACGACCTTCCATCTCCGGGCCAACCGGCACCTCGGCGATGCGGCCCGTACGTTTGACGATGTCGCCTTCTTTAATCGACGACACTTCGCCGAGCAGGGCGCAACCAACGTTGTCCTCCTCAAGGTTCAGAGCCAATCCCATAATGCCGCCGGGAAATTCGAGCAGCTCCATGGCCATGCAATTCTGCACGCCATAAACGCGGGCAATACCGTCACCCACAGAGATTACCGTTCCGGTTTCATTGAGATCAATGGCGCTTTGGTACTCGCCAATCTGCTCTTTGATAATCTGGCTGATTTCTTCGGCTTTGATCTGCATCATTCTCTCCCTTTTATGGAATCCTTCAAACCAGCAAGTTGTGTCCGAATGCTTCCGTCAAGCACCAGATCCCCCACTTTGGCGATGATGCCGCCGATAATGCTGGTATCAATACTGGTTGTCAAATTTACGTCTTTACCGGTGAGTTTGGCCAGGGTTTTGCGCACCTTCTTCTGCATCTTATCGTCCAGAGGAATGGCCGACACAACATGTCCCTGACAAACGTTATTTTCTGCATCCACCAGCGCCGAAAACTCTTCGGCAATTTCCGGGACAATGTTCGCACGTTTTTTCTGGACAAGCAGGCGCAAAAATCTGCCCATCGGTTTATCCACCGACAGGGAAGCGGTAATGCTGTCCATCATTTTTTCCCGAACATCCAGAGGATACATGGGATTGGCCAGGGTCAGGGCAACGTCCGGCACCGCCTGGTATACATCTTTCAGCGTCCGCAGTATCTCGTTGTACTGGGAGAAAGCGCCATTTTCCTTTCCCACCATGAACAGCGCCTTCGCGTAACGCCGTGCCAAGATAATCTGTTTCACTGTACGGCCTCCACTTTGCTGAGATACTGATCGACAATGCGCACCTGATCATCAGCGGTAAGCGAACTCTTGATGATTTCTTCCGCCATAGCCGCGGCTCTGTCCGCCATCTCGTCACGCAGCAGGCGTTTAGCGTCGAGAAGCTCCTTCTGCACCGCCATTTCCGCTTGCCGCGTCAAATCCGCCGCGTTTTTCTCCGCCGCCTCAATAATGCGGGCACGCTCTTTTTCCGCCTGCTCGGCGGCGCGGTCAACAATCTCTTTTATATCCTTCTCGATACCTGCCAGTTTAGCGACCAATTCCTGGTAGGCTTTTTCGGCGTCCTGGCGCCGGGCTTCCAGTCCTTCGATTTCCTCACGCACCTTTTGCCGGCGAGCGGCAAGACCGTTACCCAAAGGCTTGGCGGCGAATTTAACCAGGATAAGCACAAGAATAACGAAGTTGACGACACGCCAGAACAGGTCATTCAGCTTTTCTTTCGAAAGGCTGCCGGCTTCATGGCCACCTGTCTCCGCATGACCGACAGCCGCTTCTTCCCGCTGAGCGTCGGCTTTGGACTGTACCGTGCCGTCTTCCTCTCCCATTTCCACAAGGGCTTTGATTCCAGCCTCGTCGCGAGCGGTCTGGCCAGGAACCTGTTCTGTGGCCGAAGCCGCGGCTTGAGGGGCCGCCTCTTGGGCTGGCGCTTTCGCGGCCATCAGCGAAAGGGAAAGCGCCAAGACCAGCGCGGGAACCAAGCGATTATAAAATCGTTTCATATCAGAGNNCGCTCCTTCCAAGAATTTTGCTGGCCATTTGTGTGGCAAAACCCTGGAGTTCAGCCTCCAGCCCCTGCTTTGCTGCCAGCATCTGTTCACGGATTGCCGTCATCTGCTTTTCTTTTTCGGCCTGTGCCGCCTTTTTTTGGGCATCCAGGCGCTGATTGGCCTCAGCCTGAGCTTCGGAACGCCCGCGGTCAATGGTGGCTCTAGCCTCAACTCCCGCCTGCGCCATCTGCGCGTTCACCGCCTCCTGCCGTTCTTGGGCATTTTGGTCGAAGCCAGTAATCTCCTTTTGCAGCGAGTGCAAATGTTCAGCGCGTTTTTGTAAGATTCTGAGCACCGGCTGATACAACACACCGTTGAGCAGAATCATCAACGCAATCATGTTGATTACTTGGATGAGCAGAGTTAAATCAATTGTCAGCATACCAGTTCCTCAGATGTTAAACTTGATATCGTTTCAGGCGGGGAGCAGCCGCGACACCAGCTCCGGCACCGCCGCCAGAGCCGCCGGCAACAGGTCGGGC
The DNA here is from genome assembly GCA_003509305.1 of Desulfobulbaceae bacterium. Lineage (GTDB taxonomy): Bacteria > Desulfobacterota > Desulfobulbia > Desulfobulbales > Desulfocapsaceae > UBA8130. Next base: position 5,044 of record DOMU01000142.1, read on the forward strand.
ATAGTCCCCCCGGCCTGCGCCATGTCAGCGCGTCC
>DOMU01000110.1:0-2812 GCA_003509305.1 Desulfobulbaceae bacterium
TGGTCGGGCTGCCGCCGCGCTGCAGATGACCCAAGACCAGCGAACGCGTGTCCTTGCCGGTGCGTTCGCGGATTTCGCTGGCCACCCATTCGCCGACACCGCCCAGGACCACGCCTTCCCGGCCCAGTTCACCCATGCCCTTGTTGAAGACCTGGCCGTCTTTGGTGACCGCGCCTTCGGCAACGACAACGATGGCATAGTGTTTATTATACAGCTCGTTGTCGGCAATCTTTTCGCAGACCGCCTCCATATCGAAGGGAATTTCCGGCATCAGAATGACATCGGCGCCGCCGGAAATGCCGGAATAGAGAGCAATCCAGCCGGAATCACGGCCCATGACTTCCACCACCATGACGCGGTCATGCGACTTGGCGGTGGAATGGAGTTTGTCAAGCGCTTCGGTGGCCGTCGATACGGCGGTGTCGAAACCGAAGGTGCGCTCAGTCCCTTGCAGGTCGTTGTCGATGGTTTTCGGCACGCCGATCACCGGCATCCCCTTCTGCGCGAAACGAGAGGCAATATCGAGGCTGCCGTCGCCACCGATGGCGATATGGCAATCGAAACCCATGCGTTTGAAATTACGGATGATCTTATCGGAAATATCAATCACCTGCACTTCGCCCGCCTCATTTTCCACCGGCTTGGCGAAAGGATTGCCCTTGTTGGTCGAGCCAAGGATGGTACCGCCCAGGGAATAGATGCCTTCGACGTGCCGGATGTTCAACTGCACCATAGCGTCAATGTCAAGAAAGCCGCCGTAGCCGCTCTTGCTGCCATAGACTTCCCAGCCCCGGCGATAGCAGGAATGCACGACGGCGTAAATGACCGCGTTCAGGCCCGGCGCGTCACCGCCGCCGGTGGAAATGACCAGCTTTTTCATGAAGTTCCCCTGGTTAATCAAAAATGGAATGGGTTCCCGGCATTTTTTTGCCAAGGCCATGAAATTACCATCATCAGCGGGCCAGATTACCATCGGGCTTTGCGGCAAAGCAACAGAAAAGCCACCAGTTGCCGCTGGTCGGATTTCACCGCTTGAGATTGACTTATTAACGGGGGCATTCTATTGTATCGGGTTAAACCCCGCTTACGCTTCAAGGCGGTTTCTTGCATGTCCATCATTTTTTACGGGAGGCAATATGGCGAATTTTACGGCCACTGACTTAGCGGTCGCCAAATTGAAGGAGTACATGGCGCAGAACAATATTCAGTCGGCACTGCGCGTGGCGCTGATGCAGGGCGGCTGAGCTGGTCCCTCTTTGGGATTGGCTCTGGATGAGCCAAAAACGAGCGACCAGGTTTTTGAAAATAATTCCCTGCAATTTCTTGTCGATACCGAACTGCTGAATACCTGCGGCGCGATTACCGTCGATTTTATCGATGCCGGGATGCGTTCTGGCTTTTCAGTTTCTTCGGCGAATCCCATCGGCGGCGGCGGATGCAGTTCCGGTTCGTGCAGCTCCGAGGGTTGCGGTGGCGCCTGACCCGCCCGCCACATTTCATTTCTGTCGCGTTCCGGCTTTCCCGGGACGCGATTTTTTTTTTGCCCAGCACCCGCCAATATTCTGACGCCCCTCGCCGACGGGTTTCGTTGACACGTCCGACCCTCTTCCTTACCTTCTCAGCGTATCCGCTTGCGTTATCATTGATTATCTGCCGTTCCGTACCGGAACCGCTCGCAGTGCGATAAACATTAGGGAGGAGCCATATGCAATTCGATAAATTCACTTTGAAGTCGCAGGAGGCCATCCAGGCGGCGCAGCAACTGACCCAAAACAACTCGCAGCAGGAAATCCAGACCGCGCATCTGGTCAAGGCGCTGCTTGAACAGACGGATGGGATCATCGTCCCGGTTTTGAAAAAGATGGAAATCGAACCGGCCCGCGTGCTCGCCGACATCAACCAGCTCATTGACGGCATTCCGAAGGTTTCCGGCGGCGGCGCCGGTCAGGTCTATGCCGGCGAAAATTTTCGTAAAGCCCTTGACCAGGCCTTTGCCGTGGCCCGGCAGATGCAAGATGAATATGTCAGCCAGGAACATCTTTTTCTCGCCGTCCTGAAAAACGGCAAGGACGGTGCGGCGACGGCTTTGAACCGGCGTGGCATTGACGAGAAAAAATTTCTTGCCGCCCTGCAATCGATCCGTGGCGACCACCGTGTCACCGACCAGTATCCGGAAGAGAAATATCAGGCCCTGGAGAAATATGGCCGCAACCTGACTGATGTCGCCCGCCAGGGCAAGCTCGACCCAGTGGTTGGCCGCGACGAGGAAATCCGCCGTGTTATCCAGGTGCTGTCGCGGCGCACCAAGAATAACCCGATCCTCATCGGCGAACCTGGCGTTGGCAAGACGGCGATTGTCGAGGGCCTGGCCCAGCGCATTGTCTCAGGCGACATCCCGGCGACTTTGCGCAACAAGCAGGTGGTAACGCTTGATCTTGGCGCCTTGGTTGCCGGCGCCAAGTATCGCGGCGAGTTTGAAGACCGCCTGAAGGCCGTCTTGAAAGAGGTGGAAAAACGGGCTGGCGAGATCATCCTCTTCATCGACGAAATCCACACCCTGGTTGGCGCTGGCGCCGCCGAAGGCTCGATGGACGCCTCGAACATGCTGAAACCGGCTTTGGCCCGTGGCGAACTGCACTGCGTTGGCGCCACGACTCTTGACGAGTACCGCAAGTACATCGAAAAGGACAGCGCCCTCGAACGCCGTTTTCAACCGGTATATGTGCAGGAACCAAGCGCTGAGGACACCATCGCCATTTTGCGCGGCATCAAAGAAAAGTACGAGGTACACCACGGCGTCCGCATCCAGGAC
>DOMU01000110.1:2841-3031 GCA_003509305.1 Desulfobulbaceae bacterium
ATCGACCTGATCGACGAGGCGGCTTCGCGCCTGCGTATAGAAATCGATAGTATGCCGTCGGAAATCGACGAGTTGGAGCGGCAGAAGATCAAACTGGAAATCGAGCGCGAGGCTTTGAAAAAAGAGGACGACCGGGCCTCGGTCGAGCGGCTGGCCGAGGTGGGGAAACGCCTGGCCGATCTCGAGGAAA
>DOMU01000110.1:3074-3224 GCA_003509305.1 Desulfobulbaceae bacterium
CCAGCAGGAACAATTGGCCGAGCGGCGCGGCGAGTTGAGCAAGGTGGCCGAGATCCGCTACGGACAACTGGTCAAATTACAGAACGACCTGACCGCCGCCAACGACAAGCTGCAACAGGTGCAGTCCGGCCACCAGATGCTGAAGGAAGA
>DOMU01000172.1:0-126 GCA_003509305.1 Desulfobulbaceae bacterium
GAAACGATTCTCGCCGGCGTGGCGGCGCTGGCGGCGGGAGAAACGCCAGTGGTGGACAGCGGCTATCTGGCGGCGATGCGCAGTGTTCTCACCAACAAAAAACTTGACCCGGCCCTGCGGGCGCTG
>DOMU01000172.1:165-3316 GCA_003509305.1 Desulfobulbaceae bacterium
GACCATCTGCGACGTGAATTGGCCACAGCGCTGAAGGAGGAACTCTTGGCCATCTACTATGAAAGCGAGGATTTCGGCGAGTACGACCTGAGCGCCGCCGCCATCGGACGGCGGGCCTTGCAAAATACCGCGCTCGCCTGCCTGATGGCGGAAAAGCCCTTGACCCGCCCGCTCGCCAAGCTCTGCCGCAAACACTACTGGATGGCGAGGAATATGACCGGGGCCGTCTGCGCCCTGCAACTGGCCGCCGACAGCAATATCGCCGAACGGACGGAAATTATCGAGGATTTCGCCGGAAAATGGCGGCATGACGCCGTGGTTATGGATAAATGGTTCACCGCCCAGGCCCTTTCGAGCCGCGAAGACACGCTGGCGACGGTGGCTGCTCTCCTTGGCCACCCGGCCTTTTCCCCGCGCAACCCGAACAAGGTGCGGGCGCTGATCGGCGCCTTTGCCACCGGCAATCACTACCGCTTTCATGCCGCCAGTGGCCAGGGCTATCTGTTTCTTGCCGACCGTATCCTCGAACTTCAGGCCGATAACCCGCAGATCGCCGCCCGCCTGGCTNNGACGTAGCCTTTGACCTTTTGGCGGCGTTATGAAGAAAAGCGGGGGGGCCTGATGCGGGCGCAGTTGGAACGGATTATCCGGACGGAAAATCTGTCGCGCGATGTTTACGAGATCGTGCGTAAGAGTTTGGAAGAGGAGTCATTGCGACCATGACGCCGCCTGGCGAAAGATTAAACCTTCAGCGGCAGGCCCAGGCGTGTACGCGTGGCCTCATCGGGTGGCCGCAGGAATGCGAAGGCGGATATCTCCAGGTTGCCTACTTCGGTGTACACCGCCTGGAAGCCGGCGGCGGTAAGCATTTTTGTCAGCGATGGACGGCTGAAACCGGTCTTGTGCGCGAAAAAGTCCACGCCGCTGCGTTCGATTTGGCGGCTCCAACCCCATAGCACGTCTGACACCTGTATCGGCCCGGCTGGACTCTGGTAGAGCACATCATCAATATCCAGATTGCGCTCCATGACGGTTTTGATGACCGCCATGATGTCGGGGACGCGAATATGCGCGAACCCGTGCGGCTTGAGCACATGAACGAATCCGGCAAGCACTTTCTTCACATCGTGCCGGTAATAATGCTCCAGGTTATGCGAGCAGTAGATGGCGTTGTACCGCGCCGCCGGAGTGGCCTGGAGTTCGCGTGCGTCACACAACAGGTCAGGCGAACCCTTCGGGTCGATATCGAGCAGTACATGTTCGTAACCGTTGAACATCGACGGCAGTGGGATAGTTTTGGAATTGCCGCCAACGTTCAGTACCGAGGGGCGAACGGTCGTCACCGTATGTCGCAGGGTGTTCATTTCATTTTTTATATTTCATGACAAATTGTTTGCCTCCGCAATTGGCCTTTGTTCGGCTGCCGCCAATATTGATGTTCAGGTCAGTGAGGCTGGACGCAGCGAACGGTAGGTGTCGGTTCGTTCGCGTTTCGTCAGGACAAGCTGCCAGAGTTGCCCCTGACGCGAACGGAAAAAACCGGCGCAGCAGAGCAGATAGTATTTCCACATGCGATGGAAACGCTCGCCGTATTTCGGCGAAATTTTTGGCCAGGCATTCTCGAAGCGGTCATACCAGGCCATCAACGTGCGGTCATAGTCCTGGCCGAAATTATGCCAATCCTCAATGAGAAAACGCCGTTCCAGCGCCTTGGTGATTTCCACCGCCGAAGGGATGCTGCTGTTGGGGAAGATGTATTTGCTGATCCAGGGATCGGTGCCCAGCGTCGTTGAGGCGTTGCCGATGGTATGCAGCAGGAACAGGCCGTCATCCTTCAGCAAGCGCTGGGCCGTATTGAAAAATGTGGCATAATTTTTGGCCCCGACGTGCTCGAACATACCGACCGAGACGATTTTATCGTATTTGCCTTGGAGATCACGGTAATCGGACAGCTCGATTTTCAGCGGTAAATCTTTGTAATGGTCAAGCGCGTACTGGCGCTGTTCTCTGGAAACGGTGACGCCGGTCGCCTCGACACCGTACTGGCGGGCGGCGTAGGCCATGAGGCCGCCCCAGCCACAGCCAATATCCAGCAGTTTTTCGCCGGTTTTCAGTTGCAGCTTGCGGCAGATCATCTCCAGCTTATCTTCCTGTGCCTGTTCGAGATCATGAGCGTTTTCCCAGTAACCGCAGGAATAGATCAGCCTCGAATCGAGCATGTTCTCGAAAAGGTCGTTGCCGGTATCGTAATGCTGTTCACCGATCTGGAACGCGCGTTTTTTTGATTGCAGATTACGAAATTTCGCCTGAATTACGCCAAAAATAAGTGGCAGGCGCGCCCAGCCGAGCGCTTTGCCATCAAGGCCCGAACGTAAAAACCGTGTGATACAGTTGTCGAGCTGCTGGCAATCCCAATAACCATCCATGTAAGCTTCACCAAGACCGAGGCTCCATTTGCCGAGAACTGCCTCATAGAAGCGTTCATCGCGCACCTGGATGTCCCATGGGTTGTTGCCATTGATGGTTATCCCCGCTTGCCGTGTCAGGCGATCAAGGGCGAGATGTGATTTCTCCGGTTTGGATTCCGCCCGTTTGCCAGTGGTTGAAAAAGTGTCTATTTCTGTCGTGCCATGTGCCGTTTCACCAGGTTCACGTTTCATCGTTTCCTCCTCTGTCAGGTGCTTCACACCTCCGGGGCAGTGTTTGGTTCGTCCACCTGTTGTAGAATGCTGGCCGAGAAAAGCAAGACTTTTTTCGTTATCGGCCAGGGGCGCTATCAAAGACCAGTTACTGCGCTACGCTCCAGCATCAAGAGCGCGAAACCTTTGGGGATGATCCGGAATTACCCCAGCCAGACGGCGATGCCCGGCGGAAAGAGCATAGGCGGCGAGTTCCTCGATCCGCACCCAGCGGCAGCCAGCGGAAGTGCCGTCGGGGGCAACGGCCAAACGGCAGAAGTAGCCGTCAAGCAGCACGCGGTATCTGGTGTGGTGATGTTCGATGCGGGCCAGTTTGCTTACCGTCACATCCAAGCCAATGAGGCGCCGCGCTTCCTCGGTAATTGCCGGGACGGCATCCGCATCGCCTGGCAGCACCAGGCCGGGGAACTCCCACAGACCGGCCCACATGCCTTTGGCCGGGCGCCGACGCA
>DOMU01000052.1:0-3071 GCA_003509305.1 Desulfobulbaceae bacterium
GCTCTGACCGTACCGGCGGTAGCGGTAGAAGAAGTAGAAGTGGTAGTAGAAAAAGTCGGGCTGGAAGAAAACGCCGCGAAAAAACGCCCTAGCCGGCGACGGCGGACGAGAAAAAGCGCGGCGGAGGTGACTGTTCCGGAAGATGTGCCGCCGACGTCAATCGTCGAGGAGCCGCCGGTTGGTGTGGTGGCTCCCTCCGCCGAGGCCAGCGAAGGCAATGGCTGGGGCGAGGGGCAACCGGAAGAAACCGGTGATTACCGCGACGCCGAGCTGCTCGGCAGCCTGCCCGACGATGAGCCGGAAGATGCCCCGAAACGGGTATCGAAACTTTTGATCAACGCCGAGGAGCCGGAGGAATGCCGCCTGGCGCTCTTGGAGAATGGCCGCCTCGAATCGATCCACGTTTCGACGGTCAACCGGGCGCAGATCAAAAGCAACATCTACAAGGCGAAGATCGTCGCTATCGAACCAAATCTGCAGGCGGCCTTCGTTGATTACGGCGGCGGCAAGAACGGTTTTCTGCCCTTTGCCGAAATTCATCCCGAATACTACAAAACCAATCTGCCGGAAAATATCGCAAAGCTGGTCAAGGCCCATCAGTTCCGCAAGCTGAGTATTAACAACGTGCTGGAAAAAGGCGGCGAGCTGCTGGTGCAGGTGGTGAAGGAAGAGATTGGCAAGAAGGGCGCCAACATGACCACCTACCTGTCAATCCCTGGCCGTAGCGTCGTCCTGATGCCCGGCAGCGATTCGACCGGGATATCCCGCAAGATCGTTGGTGAAAGCCGCCGCTCACAGCTCCGGGACGCCATGATGTCGCTCGATATCCCGGAAGGCATCGGCTGGATTGTCCGCACCGCCGGCAGCGATATCACTAAAGCGGCTTTGGCCCGTGATGTCGAATATTTGCTGCGGTTATGGGAGGATATCCGCAAAAAGGGTCAGGAGATGGAAGGGGTTGGCCAGCTTTACGAAGACCACCTGAGCGTGCCGCGTTTTCTGCGCGAGCATTTTGACCCGTCGATCGAGGAAATTCTCGTCGATGAGCAGTTCGCCTATGACCAGGTGCTGGAATTCGTCGCGCTTTTGCCGGAAGAACAACGGCAAGTCAAAGTGCGGCTGCATAAAGGTTCGCGGCCGATCTTCAACCAGTTCAGCATCGAAGACCAGATCGAGTCCATCTATCAGCCAAAAGTCAACCTGCCTTCCGGTGGCTCGATCGTTATTGACGCCACTGAAGCCTTGGTCGCCATCGACGTCAATTCCGGCTCCACCGGCAAGGGACAGAATTTCGAAGAGACGATTTTTCAGGCCAACATGGAAGCCGCCGCCGAACTGGCGCGGCAACTGCGGCTGCGCGATTTGGGCGGCCTCATCGTCGTCGATTTCATTGACATGCGCAACCGCCGTCATATCCGCGATGTGGAGCAACAAGTCAAGCGGGCGATGAAGCGCGACAAGGCCAGAGTCGATATCAGTCATATCTCAAAATTCGGGCTGATGCAGATTTCCCGCCAGAAGCTCGGCGCGCCGATCGAAACCGGCAGCTACCGCGTCTGCCCGCACTGCAAAGGGCGCGGAGTTGTCCGTTCGGTCGAGACGCTGGCGCTTTTCTACCTGCGCCGTATCCAGACCGGCGCCAGTCGGAAAAATGTTTTGCGCGTCGATTGCCATTTCCCGCTCGACGTCGCCACCTACCTGCTCAATGCCAAACGCCGGGAATTGGCCGACATGGAAGAGCGGCACGGCGTGGTGCTCGCTATCACCGCTGACCCGGTGATGAAACCCGCCGATTATGAAATCTCTTTTGGTAAGGAAAAAGAAGAGAACGGTAAAAAACAGGCTTGAATTACCGGGCGATGCGCGGTATAAGATTCATTTCCACCAGCACCGGTGGCTCAGTTGGATAGAGCAACGGACTACGAATCCGTAGGTCGGGGGTTCGAATCCCTCCCGGTGCGCCAGAAAACTCAAGGGGTGACAGCTTAGCGGCTGTGACCCCTTTTTTCTGTCTCGGAGAATCAGCTACGGGAGAGAATGGGGCGACTTTGCAATTCTCTTGCCAATCAGATACAGGGCTTGAATCAATTTTTTAGATGCTCGTGCCTGCCAACAGTAGAATTCTGACGGGCCAGTTGTTTTCATGGCATTAAACAGTGTATGAGCTTTGCTAAGCTCCCCCCGTTGACGAATAGCTTTTTTTCACAAAACAACAGAGGAATATCATGATTGACATACAGGCATGGATGCGGGAAGCGGTCACATTATTACGGCAAGAATTTGGTTCACGGTTGCTTTTTGTCGGTTTACAGGGCAGCCGCCGCCGGGGAGAAGCGCGGGAAGACAGCGATATTGACATCCTGACCATACTGGACAAGCTGGACGTGGTTGATCTGGCGGCATACCGAAAAGTGTTGCGAACATTGCCGGAAGGGGAAAAGGCTTGCGGGTTCACCTGTGGCCGGGAAGAACTGTTTGCCTGGCCGCCATACGAGTTGTTCTTATTCGCGCAGGATACGGACGCATATTATGGCGATCTGGCCGCGCTGCTGCCGCCCGTCACCAGGGAAGATACTGTGGTCGGCGTCAGGATGGCCGTGTCCGGTCTGCATCATTATACCGTCTATCTGTATGTTTCCGGGGAAGAATCGACGCGAGCCGAGGCTCTGAAGGGTGTGTACAAGAACTTTTTCTTTGCTATGCAGGTCGTTGAGTACCTGCGGAGTGGCGTGTACTCGCGGTCGAAAGGGGAACTTCTTTCCAGGCTTGCCGGCGATGAGGCTGAACTCCTGCGCCTTGGCATGAATGCATCCCGCTACGAGGAGAGGCAAAATGAATCTCCCGATACGCTTTTCCAGAATATGCTTGCATGGACGGGAAAAACAATGAAGGAGCTTGGAAGTGCTTGAATGCCGCCGGAGGGAGTCAGGAGAAAAAAGCGGAACAGCAACGGAATAAGCAACAACTTCAAAGCGGAATCGGTTAATACGCAATATCTTCTTAAATTCATTGATTAAAAAATTTGTATAGACACTAAATACCCCTTTATTTACCCCAAAAAATGCTGGATT
>DOMU01000052.1:3116-3290 GCA_003509305.1 Desulfobulbaceae bacterium
TCTGATCGGCTTGAATGGAATGCAGACTGATACCGTACTGGAATATCCCGGCAGCATTTTTGCCTCAGCCACCATTTTCTTCAAGCTGTTCCCGCACCGCTCCATATACTTCATGCGGTGAAACAGGTCGGTAATAATCGGATTGCGGCGTTCCGGCTGGAGCCTGTCTATGTC
>DOMU01000055.1 GCA_003509305.1 Desulfobulbaceae bacterium
GACAGGCTTGATAGCGGGCGCGGGCATCGGGCTCGCAATGGGGGCGGCGCTGCTGCAATCGGTGCGCCCGGACGTTACTAACAAAATGGTACACGACGGCAGGCGCGCGCTAAGGCATTACAAAAGGATGTTTAATTAAATTCATAAATCCAATTGTAGGGCGGGGGCTCTGCTCCCGCCGTTCAAGAACATTCCTTGACCCAAAGAATAATTTGTGTATTTTCCAAGGAATCGCTAATAATAAAAGCACAAGGGGAATTGCCGTCAAACGCGGTTGTTCCTAAAGCAACGTGTGTTTAGAAAGACAACCGGCTTTAGCGGAGGCGGTTGTTTTTCGTGATACGGATCAGTACGATCAATAAAATCATAAAAATGATTATTTGCGTAATGTCCATAACGCCACCTCCCTTCTTATTCGAAGTTTGGTGGAACAACCGCGCCGTTGGCAATCCCCTTGTGCGAGTTTATTTTACCATAAACGACAGATATATGGTAGCAATATTGGAGAAAATAACACATGTTTGAAAAACTTAAATCCATCCAGGCCCGCTACGACGAGCTGTGCTCCCTGCTGTCCGACCCAAACGTAATATCGGATCAAGAGAAGTACCGCGCGCTGTCGAAGGAGCAGGCCTCACTCGAGGAGATCGTGGAGGCGTACGGCCGTTATCTTTCAGCCAAGGAACAACTCGACGCGCTTTCGCCGATGCTGTCGGACGCCGACGCGGATATCCGCGCTATGGCGGAGGACGAAAAGCGTGAGCTGGGGGATAAGCTCGATGCGCTGGAGGAGGAGCTGAAGATATTGCTCATCCCGGGCGACCCGAACGACAATAAGAACGTCATCCTCGAAATCCGCGCGGGCACGGGCGGAGAGGAGGCCGCGCTCTTTGGGGCGGACCTTTTGCGCATGTACGCGCGCTACGCCGAGCGGCGCGGATTTAAGGCCGAATTCCTCTCCGACAACTCCACGAACATCGGCGGCGTGAAGGAGGTCATCCTCTCCATCAGCGGGAAAAAGGCTTATTCGCGGCTGAAGTTCGAGTCGGGCGTGCATCGGGTGCAGCGCGTGCCGGAAACGGAATCCCAGGGGCGCATCCATACCTCGGCGGTGACGGTGGCTATTCTGCCGGAAGCGGATGAGGTGGACTTGACCATCGACCCCAGCGAGTTGCGCATCGACACCTACCGCTCGTCTGGCGCCGGCGGTCAGCATGTCAACAAAACCGAATCGGCGATCCGCATCACCCATTTGCCGACCGGTTTGGTTGTCACCTGCCAGGACGAAAAATCCCAGCATAAAAACAAGGCCAAGGCCCTGACCGTCTTGCGCGCCCGTCTGCTCGACAAAAGCGAGCAAGAACGTCAGGATAAAATCTCGCAGGACCGCAAGAACCAGGTTGGCAGCGGCGACCGCAGCGAGCGCATCCGCACCTACAATTTTCCGCAGGGCCGCGTCACCGATCACCGCATCAACCTGACTCTCTATCAACTTGAGATGGTGATAAACGGTAAGCTCGACGACATCATCCTGCCACTGATTGCCCACAACCAGGCTGAACGGCTGAAAGAAATTCAATAAGATGCGGATTGTCGAGCTGCTGACCGAAGCCACACAGCAACTTGCCGCCGCCGGTATCGAAGACGCCCGGCGCGAGGCGCGCCTGCTCTTGGCCCATGCCCTGGGTAAAAGCCAGAGCCAGTTGTTTCTGGCGGAGCGCGACGAGGTGACAACGGCGGAGCGCGAGATTTTCACGCCGCTTTTGGCCCGGCGGCTGGCCCGCGAACCGTTTGCCTATATTGTTCAGGAGAAAGAATTCTGGTCGCTGCCTTTTTTTGTCGATACGAATGCCCTCATCCCACGCCCGGAAACGGAATTTCTCGTCGAACGGGCTTTGGCCGCCGCCTCAGGTTTACCGTCAGAAGGGTTACTCTGTGATTTATGCTGCGGCAGCGGCGTCATTGCCGTTGTTCTGGCCAAAGAACTGCGTCGGTCGGTGCTGGCTGTCGATATTTCTCCAGCGGCCTTGGCGGTGACGCGGGAAAACGCCCGGCGGCACGGTCAGGCGAAACGGGTCTGGCCAGTGGCCGCCGATTTATTTTCCGCCTTGACGCCGCGCCCGCTCTTTTCTTTGGTTGTGACCAATCCACCCTATGTATCCTGTCAGGAGCTTGCTGCCGGTTTGTCGCCGGAGGTCGCCGGCTTCGAGCCGCGTCTGGCCCTTGATGGCGGCAAAGAAGGTTTGGAAATCATCACCCGCATCCGGCAGATACTTCCCGTTTTTTTACTGCCGGCGGGTGAAGTGTTCATGGAAATCGGCTACAGTCAAGGTGTGGCGGTGGAGGAGCTTTTCAAACGCAAGATCCCTGATTGCCGCGATTTTTCAGAAGTTGAAATTCTGCGCGATTACGCCGGCCACGAGCGCGTGCTGCGTGCCCGCCTTCGTTAATTATCCACACGGATTTTTTAGGTATCGGATATGGAAAAATTGCTGGTCGAGGGTGGCAAGGCCCTGTATGGCGATGTACCGGTCAGCGGCGCGAAAAATGCCGCCCTGCCGCTGNNCCGCCACTCTTTTGACGCCAGGACGGCATGTGCTGGAAAATGTCCCCAATCTGCGCGATACGCGCACCTTTTTGCGGCTGATGGAAGATCTCGGCGTCACCCACGAGCGTCAGGGCGATGTCGTTACCATCGACACGACCGAAGTTAAAGATGCTGAGGCCTCCTACGATCTGGTCAAGACCATGCGCGCTTCGGTGCTGGTCTTGGGGCCGCTTTTGGCGCGGCGGGGCCGGGCCAGGGTATCGTTGCCG
>DOMU01000097.1:0-2442 GCA_003509305.1 Desulfobulbaceae bacterium
CGGAGGAAGGATGAGTGCATCCTGTTATCACGTCCGGAATTTCCAAACGTGCCAGTATTTCCAGAGGCCCCTGGGTGTTGGCGGTGGCGAAGCGGCAAAAGCATACGGAACGCGCCGTCCACGACAGCGGTGGCACACGAAAGGCGTGTAGATGGGCGGCGATCCGATCGATGGCGAAGGCGTCGCGATAAAAACCGAGCGTGATATGCGGGTGATAGCGCGCGGTGGGGCTGTCTTCCGGACTGACGGCGGTGAGGGTGGCTCGTATTTTTGCCAGACCGCCGTCATGGTCGGTCACCGGCAGATGCGGCGCCGTGGTGAAACTGTCGAGATGGCCCGGCAGCTCCAGCCGCAACGGCGACAGCCGGGCTGTGGCGAGGGCATCGGCCTGCCGGGTCAACATCTCGTCGCTGAAAAAACGCGCATCAAGCAGGCCACAGGGGAAAAGCGTGAGATGCGGCTGCCGCCGGTAGCCGGAATGAAGAAAGGAGGACAGATGCGCCTGGGCCTGGGCGACGGCCTGTTGCCAGCCTGGGTTATCAATCATCAGGCACCAGAAACCGTAATAGGCAATGCCGCGGTGCCATTGGTGAAAATCCCGCAACTGATGGGCGATGATCTTTTTTTCGGCGGAAAGGAGCATTAAATCAGGGCAAGGATTTCGTCGGCGATGGCCTCGGGGGTTTTGCCGCCGCCGCTGATCGCCGGAAAACGCCCATAGCCTGTTGCCCGTTCGGTTAACAGCCGCCTGATAGTCGCCGCCGGATCGGCACCGGCGAGAAGAGGCCGCAAAGCCGCGCCGTCGGCCATTATCCTGACTAAAATTTCTTCCGGTTCAGCCGTCAGGCAAAAAACGCGGCTGGCCGCCAGAGCCTGTACATTTTCCACCGCCAGCATAAATTTGCCGCCAGTGGCGATGACCAGATTTTCTTTGCCCGCCAGCTCCCGCGCCAGTGCCGCTTCCATTTGGCGAAAGGCCGCCTCACCCTGTTTGGCGAAAATCGCGGTGATGCTTTGACCCTGGCGCTCCTCGATCAGCGCATCGGTATCGGCAAAGCGCCAGCCGAGCCGGGCTGCCAGCAGCTTGCCGACCGTACTCTTGCCAGTGCCCATGAATCCGGTCAGCACAATATTGCCGCTCATGATCTTATCCTTTGCCGCCACGCTGGCCGGCGATGACCCGGTTTTCCGTGATGACCAAATCGAGTAACTGGTCGTGCGGCTGCAAGGGTGCTTTCGGCACGATCTGCGCCTCGAAGGCCAGACCGATACGCCAGGCTTGCGGGGCCTGCAAAACATAGCGGTCGTAAAAACCGCCGCCGTAACCGAAGCGCCCGCCGCGCAGGTCAAAGACCGAGCCGGGCAGGATGATGGCCTGGATTTCCTCTGGCGGTGTGATGGTTTTTCGCGCTTCCGGGCTGGGTTCCGGGATGTCGCAGTAACCGGGAACCAGTTGCGTGGCCGGGTCGGTAACCGGGATGGCGTCGAGGTATTTTTCTTTGACATGGGTAAAGGGCAGCGACACTTTTTTGCCGCTGGTCAAAAGCCTATGCAGCAGCTCCATGGTCTCGACCTCGCTGCGGAAACTGACATACAACATGACATGCTGGCTGGCCGTGATTTCCGGACGGGCCAGAAGCCTTTCGGCGATGGCGGCGCTTTTGGCGCGGCGTTCGGCGGGTGGCAGGGCGTCGCGAGCGGCGAGGATGGTTTGGCGGAGTTCTTTTGGTGTCATGGTGTTTCCTTTACAGGCGTTGAATCAAATAGAGAAAAGTCGGCAGGCGGCTTTCGACTTTCAGCCGGTTGAAATCGAAGGTCTTCAGCCGCGATGGCCGATCGAACTGCAAAGGCGACAGATAAATGCTGCCCTTGACCTTTTTATGCGGCAAACTGTCGCGCACCAGTTGCAGGAAAGCCGGATAATGCCCGGCGGGCAGACCATCGTCAAAGACAAAGTTGGCGGTCAGCTCGAGTTTCGGGTAGCGGTCGTTCAGGGCCTGCATCCGGGCAAAGGTTTCTTTCACCTCGCGGACGGTGATTGGTTTACCGAGATAATCAAGGGTTTCCTGGTCGGCGGATTCGAGGCCGACATTGATATATGTATCGTAGGGCAATTGGGCCAGCTCGGCGAAAAAATTGTCTGAAGCTGTCGAGAACGAGGCCAGCGAGGCGAAGAAAAAGGCCGAGCGGCCCTGCATGATCGAATTGGACAGATCAAAGATATCGTAGGCTTGGCGCAACGTATCAAGAACCAGTTCGCCACCGGCGGCCAGGGCGTCGTGATCGCCAAGAAAGACAGCGCTGTAATTGACCAGATCAGCGGTGAACAGCTCGCGCAGACGCCGCATCTGCCGGTTTATCCCGCTGGGTGAATTGGCCTGAAACGGTTGGCGGTTCTTCACCCCGCAGAAACGGCATTTATAGAGGCAGCCGCTGGCGATA
>DOMU01000097.1:2451-5336 GCA_003509305.1 Desulfobulbaceae bacterium
CTGGGGCGGCCACCGTAATTCTCAAAAATCGCCTGGCTTTTCGCGGCGAGTTTTGCCGGCGTGTTGGCCAGACAGTTTTGCAGGAAAATTTTTATTTCCTCCGGGGCGCCCGAGGCTTTGGCCAAACAGGATGCTACCACTTTCGGCCAGTCATTGATGATTTGGCGCACGGCATTGTCTTTTAAGGGATGGCCGCCCAGGAGATTATTGGTTGGGTACGGCAGATTCGGCAGGTAGAATTCGCCAAGAGTTTCAAAGACACCGGTGTAACCACCGGTGGAATAATACAGCCAGTCGTTGCCAAGCGTCCGCTTCAGCCATTCGTTGCGATGCGGCCAGCCCGCCCCCTTGCCTTTGGCGCGGATGATTTCGCCTTCACGATTGAAATGAAGCAGGCAATCGGCGGTCTCAAGTATGCTGTATTCTCCGTAGTACAGGGGATAGCTGACCTTCTCGTAGCGGCGGGCGCCAATGACGGCTAGGCGGACGGAAAAATCGTTATTTTGCCAAGAAAGAGTCATGCGGAAAAGGGCGGCAAACGGCGAGAAGGACTTGCCAGAATCGGTGGAAGTGGTAATTTGTAATGCTTGTTTTCACTATTTTTTATACGATTTGTCATCGACTATGATTAAATGAATACCTGTGCCCGTCATCCCGAACGTCCGGCGACCCAGTATTGCCAGAAACACTACCGTTATCTCTGTGATGAATGCTTGGCCTGCACCGATCCCAAACTGTATTGTCCGCACCGTGCTTCCTGCATTATCTGGTATCTGGACCAAGAAAAGCGACGGGAAAAACGGGATGAAGAACGGATGCGGGATGAGACAGTGTAAGAGCAAACATGCAAAAAAGCTGTCATCGTTTACACGATGGGCTTGTCGTTGTCAAAGGGATGAAAGAGGAAAATTCTATTGGAGCTGCCACGCCATGGCGGCGGAATCATAAAGGAGAACAGCAATGATTACAGTGTCTGGCCAGGAAATCGCGACGGTGGAGTGTCAAAGTGTCATCATCGTTCCAGAGATGGCCCTGCGCGAAGCCGGCTATATCAAAACTTTAACCACGGCGGAGGCGGCCAACGCCAAGCACGAGTTTTTCGCTTTAGGGCAGATGGCGCTGTTTCAGTATCAGGACGAGGAACTGAAGGCTGAATTATGCGTCAGCCCGCTTATCATTCATCATGAACGGGAGGAAGAACATCTGGAACGCGGTCTGATTGTCTGCCGAGACCAGAAAGGCCAACTGCGCCTGCTGGCGCATAAAGAAATCAATCTGACGAAACTCCTCGAAGCGACCAACCGTTTTTGTACCCGTTGGGTACGGCTGGACATCTGACGGCTGCGCCGCCGCCCGCGACGAAAAGGAAATATCTGTGAAAATAGAAAGAGCAACAGGGAGAGACAGCAATTTTATAGAAGGTCTTCTGCATATATGGGAGTCTTCCGTGCGGGAGACACATGATTTCTTAAAAGACAGTGATATTGACGCGATAAGGATACAAGTATAGCAAGCTCTCAAGGAAACAGGATTTCTTGCTTATGCCCTTGATGAGGATGGATGCATTTGTGGATTCATGGCCGTTGCTGGGGAAAAGATTGAAATGCTTTTTCTACATCCTTCTTATAGAGGATCTGGTATCGGCAGAATGTTTATCCATTATGCCGTAACTCAACTCAATGCATTTCTGGTTGATGTGAATGAACAGAATTCACAAGGTGTTGGCTTTTACAAGCATTTGGGCTTCAAGGTGATCAGCCGCTCACCGTTGGATGGCAATGGCAATCCATTCCCCATCCTCCATATGAGCAGAGACAAGAGTGTACCTCTCTCCTAATTTGTAGAAGTTCCGACCTGATCTGACAGAGTTCCCCTGTCAATGAAGGGGAACTCCGTTTTGATGGAAGTATCAAGGCAACCATCAACCAGGCACAATACCGTAATCGCCCTTCATGACTCGCCGGCCCGCTGGTTTTGACGGCGGCGCTTGGGAGAAAAGACCAGAGAGCAGATGAGAATGACGGTGGCACAGAGGACAATGGTGGCGCCAGATGGCCAATCCAGCAGCCAGGACAACCACAATCCAGCCCAGGTGGAAATCACTCCGAACAGAGCCGAGAGCAGAAACATTCGGCCCAGCCGATAAGTCAACTGCAAGGCCGCCGCCGCCGGAGTGACAATAAGAGAATAAATAAGCAGGCCGCCCACCGATTTGATGCCGGAAGCCACGACCATACCCAAAAGCAGTAGCATGATCTGGCCAATGGCCTTGGCGGGAATTCCAGAGGCCAAGGCTGTTTCCCGATGACAGAGCGTTGCCTGAATTTCTTTGAAAAACAAGATGATGAAAGCGACAACCGTGAAACTGACAATAGCCAGGAGCCGGATATCGATGGCCGAGACGGTGAGGATACTACCCCAGATCAGGCCCAAACCATCAGCGCGGGCTCCGGGTAAAAGCCCCAAGGCCAGCATTGAGGCGGACAGCATCACCGAGAAGATAACACCGGTGGCGGTATCTGGCGACATGGCTCCTTTTTCGGCCAGCGGGCCAATGGTTCCCGCCGCGAGCAGGCTGAACAGAATGGCGCCGGGCAAAGCGGAAAATCCGAGAAAAACCGCGATCAGCGCTCCGGCTAAAGAGGCGTGGGCAATGCAGACGCCGACAAAAGAGATTCGCAATAATACGACAAACACACCGGACAAACCGCAGGCTATTCCGGAAAGCAGACCGGCGAAAACTGCCCGGCGCATAAAATCATATGACAGAAAAAATTCATCCATACCGCTCGTTTCACATGAGAACCACCGGCCTGCCGGCATGGTGGCAGATTTCCACTTCGGCGCCGAATAGGGCCGTCAGTCTGTCCGCTTGTAAAGCCTCG
>DOMU01000097.1:5380-5551 GCA_003509305.1 Desulfobulbaceae bacterium
CTGATAGTCAACCCACCCTTTCTTTTCAGTTCACCGACCAAACGAAGAATATCCCGCCGCGCCTGCCAATCCAGAGAGGCCGTCGGCTCATCAAGAAGAAGAATCTCCGGCTCCTGGGCCAACGCCCTGGCGATGGCGACGCGTTGCGCTTCACCGCCCGAAAGGCATCCG
>DOMU01000207.1:0-1104 GCA_003509305.1 Desulfobulbaceae bacterium
TGGCGGCTGTCGCCTGCCGCGCCCTGGGGCCGGAAAACGTGCTCGCCATCGCCATGCCATCGGCCTGCAACCCGCAAGAATCACTGGCCGACGCCGAGCTGCTGGCGAAAAACCTCGGCTGCGATTTCGCGGTCATACCAATCACCTCTCTGGTCGATGCCTTCGCCGCCAGTCTCGCCCCCTTTTTTGCCGGGACGCCGGAAGGGCTGGCCGAGCAGAATGCGCAGGCGCGGATCAGAGGCAATCTGCTGATGGCCCTCGCCAATAAATTCAACCGCCTGCCGCTCGCCACCGGCAACAAGAGCGAGATGGCCGTTGGCTACTGCACGCTGTACGGGGATATGTGCGGCGGCCTGGCGGTGATCGCCGATTGCCTGAAAGATCTGGTGTATCGCTTGTCGGCCCTCATCAACCGCGAGCGGGAAATCATCCCGCGCCGCATCATCGAAAAAGCGCCATCCGCCGAATTGAAACCCGGTCAGCGCGATCAGGACGACCTGCCACCCTATCCTGTGCTTGACGCCATCCTCGAGCGCTATCTCGAACAGGGCCAGAGCCAGGCGGAAATCGTCGCGGCGGGTTTTGATCAGATGGCAGTGGCCGATATCCTGCGGAGAATCCGCGTCAGCGAATACAAACGCCAGCAGGCGCCCCTGGTGCTGCGGGTGAGTGGCAAAGCCTTCGGCCACGGCTGGCGCTATCCGATCTGCCAGGACTATCGCGGATGAAAGCGAAAGGGCGCTGGCTGTCCGGCATTTCCCTGGCTGCCATCATTATCCTTTTTTTTGTGATGTTCTGGCGGGAGTCGGACATCAAACGGCCAGCGGAATTGACACTGACCAAAGCTGGCACCGTTGATATGTGCCTCTCTTGTCATAAAGACGAAAAACTCGACTCGGCCCATGACCCGGCGGTCATCGGTTGCGGCGTCTGCCACCTCGGCGATCCGCTGGCCGTCACCGCCGGGGAAGCGCACAGGGGCATGGTTAAAAATCCCGGCGACCTGCGCCACGCCGCCCAGACCTGCGCCGTCGAAGGCTGCCATCCCGCCGATATTCACAAGGTGAAAAACAGCCTGATGGCCACCAACCGCGGCATCATCGC
>DOMU01000207.1:1119-3170 GCA_003509305.1 Desulfobulbaceae bacterium
AGTTGATGGAAAGTGGCGAAACCTCCTTCGCCCTCGATTATTTCCGCAAACTCTGCGCCACCTGCCATCTGTGGAAGGAAAAAGGCGATAGGCCGGACGCGCCGGACTTTTTCAACGACAAGGGCGGCGGCAGTTCCGCCTGCCATGTGACGCCACCGCCGGGAGCGGCAAAACCGCCGGCTTTGCCCGGCGACAATGAGGACATGCCGGAACAGACCGGGAAAAAGCCGCATCCCTGGCTCAGTAAAAAAGTTGAAAGCGACCACTGCATTCGCTGCCACAACCGCTCGGCCCGCATCGGCTTGTCCTACATCGGCAAATATGAAGCCGAGGGCTACGGCACACCTTTTGAACATGGCCAGCTTTCTTCGCGCCAGTTACCCGGTGAACGCTTTTATCTGGAGCTGGCCGATGACATCCATCACCAGCGCGGCATGGAATGTATTGATTGCCATACCCGCGAGGAAATCATGGGCGACGGCCAAAGCTATGGCCACTACGAGGAGCAGGTGGAAATCTCCTGTCAAAACTGCCATGGTGTTCAGATCGGTAAAACGGAAAAGGGCAGGGTGATAACCAATATCGTTTCTGGGCAGCGCCAGCTTACCGGCAAAGTGGACGGTAAAATCAGGCCGCTGCATCCACTAAAAGAGGGCGCCTGCGATTTTCCGGCACACAAACGGCTCTCATGCGAATCCTGCCATTCGCCGTGGACGCCGCAGTGCAACGGCTGCCATATCGAGCGCGATATGCGGGAAAAGCATTTCGACGCCTTGTCACGCCAGGAAACCGCCGGGCGCTGGCGCGAGGGCCGTTCGTACATCCGCTATGAAAAACCGATGCTGGCCGTCTGGGATAATCATGTGGTTATCATTACGCCGGGATGCCAGGATATGGTCAGCGAAGTCGATGAAAAGGGCGGGACCGTGGAAAAAATCAACCGTTTCACGATGGCGGCGATCAATCCGCATACCATCCAGGCCAAAGGCCGCGCCTGCGCCGATTGCCACGCCGAAGCGAAAACCGTTGGCCTCGGCGAAGGCACCATCGGCCTTGATGCTGGTGGCAAGCTGGTCTTTTCCGGCATCGCTCAGGGCGAAATACGGCCATCCGGCCCGATGCCGGTTTTTGACGCCTACGTCGATATCGAGGGACGGCCTTTGCAGCAAGGCTCGCGCCCCGGCCTGCGCCCATTCAATAAAGAGGAATTGCGGAAAATCCTGCGCGTCGGCCTGTGCGTGGACTGCCACGGCAGCTACCAGGATGCCGCCTGGAAGAATTATGGCAGCGAGACAAAATGTCCGCGCAGCGAGAAGTTTTTATTTTAGCCAAGAAACAGATCAGATATTCCGCCTTGCGGAAGGACGCACGATGGCACGCGAAAAAAAAGAGACGCCCCAGGAATCTCTGGAAAAACAGCTTTGGAGCGCGGCGGACAAGCTGCGCAAAAACATAGACGCCGCCGAGTACAAGCATGTGGTGCTCGGCCTGATTTTTTTGAAGTATATCTCCGATTCCTTTGAGGAGCTTTTCGCCCTGCTTGAGGCCGGGGAAGGCGAATTCGACGGCGCCGACCCGGAAGACCGGGACGAATATAAGGCCAAAAACGTCTTTTTCGTGCCGCAGCCCGCCCGCTGGAACTTTATCCGCGACAATGCCGCCAAGACGGACATCGGCAAACTGGTTGACGATGCCATGGACGCCATCGAAAAGGAAAACCCCTCTCTCAGGGGCGTACTGCCCAAGGTCTACGCCCGGCAAAACCTTGACCCTGCCAGCCTTGGCGGACTTATCAACCTTGTCTCCAAAATCGCCCTTGGCGATACCAAAGCCCGCAGCGCGGATGTTCTCGGTCATGTGTTTGAATATTTTCTTGGCGAATTCGCTCTGGCGGAAGGCAAAAAGGGTGGGCAGTTCTATACGCCCCGCTCCATCGTCGAACTGCTCGTCGCCATGCTGGAACCATACCAGGGCCGGGTCATGGATCCCTGTTGCGGCAGCGGCGGCATGTTTATCCAGAGCGACAAGTTCGTGCGGGAACACCAGGGCCG
>DOMU01000207.1:3230-3682 GCA_003509305.1 Desulfobulbaceae bacterium
CAGGTCAAATGGAACAGCGAAGGCTCCTTTCTGAACGACGCTCTCAAGGATATCCGGGCCGACTACATCATCGCCAACCCGCCCTTCAACGACAGCGACTGGAGCGGCGATCTGCTGCGTTCCGACGCCCGTTGGCAGTACGGTGTACCGCCCACGGGCAACGCCAACTTCGCCTGGCTCCAGCATTTCGCCTTCCATCTGGCCCCCTCCGGGCAGGCCGGAATTGTGCTTGCCAAGGGCGCGCTGACCAGCAAAAGCAGCGGCGAGGGCGAAATCCGCCGCCGCATGATTGAGGAGGGCAACCTCATTGACTGCATCGTCAACCTGCCCGCCAAGCTCTTTTTGAATACCCAGATTCCGGCGGCCCTGTGGTTTCTGGCCCGCGACCGCCGCAACCACAAATTCCGCAACCGCAGCGGGGAAATTCTGTTCATCGACGCCCGCAATATGGG
>DOMU01000207.1:3775-6465 GCA_003509305.1 Desulfobulbaceae bacterium
CTTGAGCGGGTCAAGGAACTGGACTTCGTGCTCACTCCGGGCCGCTATGTGGGGCTGCCGGACGAAGAGGACGACTTTGATTTTGCCGAACGCTTCGCCGCCCTGCAAAAGGAGTTCGCCGCACAGCTTGAGGAGGAAACGCGGTTGAACGCCGCTATTTTGGAGAACTTTCGGAAGGTGAAGATATGAATCCTTGGGCTGAGAGCGACCTCAACAACCTTGTTGAATGTTTCATAGACTATCGAGGTAAAACTCCAATAAAGACAGAATATGGGGTTCCTCTCGTTACTGCTAAAATAGTTAAAAATGGTAGAATTCTTGAACCCAATGAATTCATTTCTGAATCAGACTACTCTACATGGATGCGGAGAGGATTTCCACAGGTGAATGATGTTGTATTAACGACAGAAGCCCCATTGGGGGAAGTCGCGCTACTAAAAAATGAAAAAGTAGCTTTAGCTCAGAGAATAATTCTCATTCGTGGTAAAAAAAGAAAACTTCATAATCAGTTTTTAAAATACTACCTACAAAGCCCATTAGGACAAGAAGAGCTACAAGTTCGAGCATCTGGTACAACAGTATCGGGAATAAAAGCCTCAGAATTGAAAAAAATTACTGTTGTTACTCCAGGATATGAAGAACAAAAAGCCATCGCCGCCATCCTNNAGGCCGTTTCCCTATTTTTCTTCCGCCTCTCCCCGAACAAAAGACCATCGCCTCTATCCTCAGCAGCCTTGACGACAAAATAGACCTCCTGCACCGCCAGAACGCCACGCTGGAAGCTATGGCCGAAGCGTTGTTTCGCCAGTGGTTTGTGGTGGAGGCGAAGGAGGAGTGGGAAGAGAAACCTCTTTTGCATTATNNATTTAATTATGGAAAGGCGCTAAGTGAACAGCAAAGAGTGAGAGGATGTTTTCCTGTTATCGGGTCTAATGGAACTGTTGGATATCATAATGCGTATTTTGTTGATGGCCCTGGAATTGTTACAGGAAGAAAAGGAACTTTAGGTCAAGTATTACTTATTAGAGAAAATTTTTTTCCTATAGATACGACATTTTATATAACAAGTAATATGACTTTTTTCCCAATCCATTATTTCTATTTTCTATTGAAAACTCTTAACCTTGGAGAAATGAACAGCGATTCTGCTGTTCCAGGTCTTAGCCGTGATGCAGCACATAGACTTGATATTACAAATGCACCGGAAGATCTTATCCAAAAATTTGAGAGTATTACCTCGATTTTTTTTGATAAGATATTTGCGAACCAAACCCAAGTCCGCACCCTCGAAAAACTCCGCGACACGCTCCTGCCCAAGCTCATGAGCGGTGAAGTGCGAGTGGAATATTGATATGCAAAAATTGCGCGAAGTTATAGAAAATCATGCGCGCTGGTCGGCACTTAATGAGTTAGTGGAGCGTATTGAGGCTTACCGTTCTGCAGACTTTAGTACCGCTTTGGAAAATGCAAAATCCCTCATAGAAAGTATTGGAAAAGAAATCTGCAAGGAATATGGCCAAACGCTTGCATCAGATTCCAGCATGAATGGAGTGCTGAAAAAAACATTGCACTCGGGTACTCAAATGAAAGTAGTGTAAATCAAATTGCTCGTTCTCTCGCTAATATTGGTGAAGAAATCGGCAATCTGCGCAATGAGACTGGAATTACAGCTCATGGTCGTACAATGGACGAAATACGTCAACGAAATTCCAGGATTGATGAGTTTACAAAATCTTTTCTTTTTGATTCCATTCGCACGATTGCCATTTTTCTTATTCAGGCGTTTGAGGATCGATATGCTCTACAGATGATATCTCAACAAAATGCTGTGCATGAGCCTGAATATCAAAATTGTGAAGAATTCAATGACTATTGGGACGATATTTTTGGTGAGTTTAAAATGGGAGAGTATTCCTTTTTTGCAAGCGAAATTCTCTATTCTCTGGATGGCAAAACCTATCATGACGAACGAAGACGGTTTGAAATAACCGATGATCTGGAGAATATATAATCCATGGGAAAAATTACAGAAAATGAAATAGAAGTTTTTGCGTTACGGCTTCTGGAACGTCTTGGTTTCATTTGCCGTCAAGGCCCGGACATCGCGCCGGACGGCGCAACGCCCCTGCGAGCTTCCTTCGAAAGCCCGCTTTTGGAATCCTCCCTGCAAGCGGCTGTGGACAGGCTCAATCCTGCCGTTCCGGCGGCCTCGCGGCAGGAGGCCGTCCGGCAGGTTATGCGCCTCGCGTCACCGGATTTGCTCAGCGCCAACGAAGCCTTTCATTTGCTTCTTACGCAGGGCGTCCCGGTCAGCTACCAGAAGGACGGAGCCGAACGCGGCGATCTGGTGCGGCTGGTGGATTTCGACACGCCGGAAAACAACGAATTCCTCGCCATTAACCAGTTTACGGTCATTGAAAACAACGCCAACAAACGCCCTGATATCGTACTCTTCGTCAACGGCCTTCCCCTGGTGGTCATTGAACTGAAAAACGCCGCGGATGAAAAGGCCACGCTCACCAACGCCTTCCAGCAGCTACAGACCTACAAGGCGACCATTCCTTCCCTCATGGCCTACAACAGCCTGTTGGTTATTTCGGACGGGCTGGAAGCCAGGGCCGGATCGCTCACGGCGGATTTTTCCCGTTTCATGGCCTGGAAAAGCGAGGACGGCAGTACGGAAGCCTCGC
>DOMU01000207.1:6519-9148 GCA_003509305.1 Desulfobulbaceae bacterium
GAGAAGATGAAAAAGGAAGATGCCAGCGGGCAGATTTCCGTCAGCACAGCCAAAAAAATCGCCGCCTATCACCAATACTACGCGGTGAACAAGGCCATTGCTTCCACCCTGAAAGCCGCCACCCGCGACGATGCGGAAAAAGGCAAAGGCGGGGTCGTCTGGCATACTCAGGGCAGCGGCAAATCCCTGTCTATGGTCTTCTTTACGGGCAAAATCGTAGTCAGCCTCGATAACCCCACCGTGGTCGTGCTCACGGACAGAAACGATCTGGACGACCAGCTTTTCGAGACTTTTGCCGCCTCCGCGCAGCTTCTGCGGCAGGAGCCTAAGCAAGCCGGGGATAGAGCGGAACTCAAGGAACTGCTCAAGGTGGCCTCCGGCGGCATTGTCTTCTCCACCATGCAGAAATTCCAGCCGGAAGAAGGCAATGTCTACGAGGAACTGTCCGCCCGGCGCAATATCGTGGTCATTACGGATGAGGCGCACCGCACGCAGTACGGTTTCGCGGCCCNNTCCCGCCGTAATATCGTGGTCATCACGGACGAAGCGCACCGCACGCAATACGGTTTTGCGGCCCGTGAGGCAAAGATCAAAGATGCCACAGGGAAAGAGATAGGCACAAAAACCGTCTACGGTCTTGCCAAATATCTGCGGGACGCCCTGCCCAATGCGACCTATCTCGGCTTTACCGGCACGCCCATTGAAAAAACGGACGTGAACACCCCGGCGGTGTTCGGCAATTACATTGATATTTACGATATCGCCCAGGCCGTGGAAGACGGGGCCACCGTGCCTATCTACTATGAAAGCCGTCTGGTGAAAATCGAACTGCCGGAAGAAGGCAAGCAACTTATCCGCGATCTTGAGGAGGAGTTGGAAGAGGAAGATGCGGATCAGACGGAAAAGGCGAAGAACAAACGCGCCCGGCTGGCGGCACTCATTGGCAGCGATCCGCGCCTGACCACCATCGCCCAGGATATCGTCAGTCACTTTGAAGCCCGGCAGGAAGTCTTCGCGGGCAAGGGGATGGTTGTCTGCATGGCGCGGGAAATCGCCGCCGCGCTCTATGAAAAAATTATCCGCATCCGCCCCGGCTGGCACAGTGACGACCTGACCAAAGGCGTCATCAAGGTGGTGATGACGGCCAATTCCGATGACGGCCCGGCCCTGGCGAAATTCCATACCAACAAGAAACAGCGCAAAGACTTCGCCGAGCGCATGAAAGACCCGCAGGACGAGTTGCAACTCGTCATTGTCTGCGACATGTGGCTGACCGGCTTTGACGTGCCCTGCCTGCACACCATGTATCTGGATAAGCCCATGCAGGGCCACACGCTGATGCAGGCCATCGCCAGGGTCAACCGCGTGTACGGCGACAAACCGGGCGGGCTGGTGGTGGATTATCTGGGCATTGCGGCGGATCTCAAAAAGGCGCTGGCCTTTTACGGGGAATCCGGCGGCCGGGGCGACCCCGCCAAAACCCAGGAACAGGCCGTGGAAATCATGTTGGAAAAGTTGGAAGTGGTTTCCGCCCTGTTCCACGATTTCCCCTATGAGGCCTATTTTTCGGCGGATACCTCCCGCAAGCTCGCCATCATTCTGGAAGCCGAAGAATTCATTCTGGACCTTGATGACGGCAAAAAACGCTACATGGATGCGGTAGCCGCGCTGTCCGCCGCGTTCGCCCTGTCCATCCCGCATCCGCAAGCCGTGGCGGTGACGGACGAGGTGGCTTTTTTCCAGGCCGTCAAGGCGCGTCTCGCCAAATTCGACGGCGGCACAGGCAAAAGCAGCGGCGAGATCGAGAGCATCATCAAACAGGTCATCGACAAAGCCCTTGTTTCCGACAAGGTTATCGACGTGTTTGACGCGGCGGGCATCAAACAGCCGGATATTTCCATTTTGTCCGAAGAGTTCATGCTGGAAATGAAAGGCATGGAACACAGGAATATCGCCTTGGAAGTCCTGCGGAAACTGCTGAACGACGAACTGACGGCGCGTTCCAAAACGAATCTTGTGCAGAGCAAGAAACTGCTGGAACTGCTCGAAAATGCGCTCAAACGCTACCACAATAAAATCATCTCCGCCGCCGAAGTGATTGATGAAATGATCCACATCGGCAAACAGGTGCGCGATTCCGACAAGGAAGCGGAGGAACTGGGCCTGACCGCCTACGAATACGCTTTCTATACCGCTGTTGCCGATAACGATTCCGCCCGCGAACTCATGCAGAAGGACAAACTGCGCGAACTCGCCGTGGTGCTGACGGAAAAGGTGCGCGCCAACGCCTCCATCGACTGGACGATCAAGGAAAGCGTCCAGGCACAGCTCCGGGTGGTCATCAAACGCACCCTGCGTAAATACGGCTACCCGCCGGATATGCAGCAACTGGCGACGGAAACCGTCATGAAACAGGCCCGGATGATCGCGGAGGAGTTGGCGGGGTGAGTATCAACCACGTCTGAAATTGACCGCCTGTATCTTTGTGAGATCGCGAGTATCGGCGCGGCAAAAATTTGTCATGTACATTCAACATTTCAATTCTAAAATTCTGAGCAACAATCATGTTTGACTTCACCGGTAAAAAAGCGGTCGTCACCGGGGCGACGCGGGGCATTGGCCGCGCCGT